>CAJMSZ010000057.1 GCA_905216215.1 uncultured bacterium
TTTATGAAAGACCATTTCACTTTGGTTGCAATGAGTAATTTAAGACTGGCAAATGCAAAATTTTTAAAAGGTTGCACCGGAATGAATCTGGATGTGCTTGCAAGACAACCATTCTGGGAGAGAGGTCTGAATTTCAATCATGGAACAGGTCATGGAGTTGGGTATCTGCTTAATATTCATGAAGGCCCGGCAGGATTCCGTTTCCAGTACCGAGAAGGAGAGACAGATGTTCTTCAGGAGGGAATGATTATCACAGATGAACCTGGCATTTACATTGAGGGTTCACACGGAATACGTCTGGAAAATGAACTTCTGGTTCGTGAGGGTGAAAAGAACGAGTATGGACAGTTCATGTATTTTGATACTATCACATTTGTACCGATGGATTTGGATGCATTGAATCCGGAAATGATGACAGCAGAAGATAAGAAACATCTGAATGATTATCATAAAGAAGTATTTGAAAAAGTATCACCATATTTGAATGATGAAGAAGTAGAATTCCTGAAAAAATACACAAGAGAAATTTAATACCTTAGAAACCAAAAACCACGTTGTGAAAATACAACGTGGTTTTTAGTGGTTCATTTTTCAAATAATAAGTATCGTTTTTAGCGTTCCCATCTGCCGCTTGCACCGCAAGGAAGAACCAGGCCATTCGAAGAAACCGGAAGTCCGATTTCCTGGGAATCTACATGTCCGTTCCAGGGTTTCAATTCAGTAGAAAGCATATAGGTCAAAACTGCAGGAGCAAGCCCGGTGGTATAAGAGTTAATCAGGAAGAAAAGTGGGTCATCCGATAAAATCTTTGTACAAAGCTTGATAAGCGGGTGGATAGCATCCTCAATTTTCCAGATTTCACCTTTTGGGCCACGACCATAAGAGGGAGGGTCCATGATAATCGCGTCATAGTGGTTGCCACGGCGAATTTCGCGCTCTACAAATTTCACGCAGTCATCTACCAGCCAACGGATTGGTGCGTCCTGAAGCCCGGAAGAAGCTGCATTCTCTTTTGCCCATGCAACCATTCCCTTGGATGCATCCACATGAGTAACCTGTGCTCCGGCAGCGGCTGCCGCCAGTGTTGCGCCACCTGTGTAGGCAAACAAGTTCAAGACCTTGACAGGACGTCCGGCCTTATTTATTTTTTCGGAAAACCAATCCCAGTTTGTTGCCTGCTCCGGGAATAATCCGGTATGTTTAAAGCTAAATGGCTTTAAGTTAAATGTTAAGTTCTTATAGTGAATCTGCCACTGCTCTGGTAAATCAATGAATTCCCATTCACCTCCACCTTTCTGACTGCGGTGATAATGGGCATTTTTATTTTTCCAACCTTTGTTGGCCTTTGGAGTATCCCAGATGACCTGCGGGTCAGGACGAATCAGCAGATATTGCCCCCAACGTTCTAACTTTTCACCTTTTGAAGTATCAATGACTTCATAATCCTTCCATCCGTCTGCTATCCACATATATTAAGCCCTTCCTTTTTCATAATTATCAGTTGATGTATAAAATATATTTTCATAAATATGATTGTCTAACAATCAGTATACAGAAAAAAGCATAGAAGGACAAGGAAAAAATCTATTTATGGAATGATATATAGATAATTTCTATTAATATAAATTAAAATTTATAAAACAAATGGTTTACCTTATACATAAACAGTGATAGAATGTTTCTATAAGTGAAGAAGTAGGGGACTACAAAAAGAAGAAAGGTAGGTAATCAATTATGGTTACAGTAAATGCAATGGGTGATAACTGCCCGATTCCAGTTGTTAAAACGAAGAAAGCAATGCAGGCTCTTACAGGTCCTGAGACAATTGAAGTTCTGGTTGACAATGAAATTGCAGTTCAGAATGTTACAAAGATGGCAAAGGATCAGGGTGGGGAAGTAAGTTCTGAAAAAATTGCCGAAAAAGAATATAAGGTAGTAATTAAAATGCAGGGCGCACCGGCTGCTGCAAATGAAGCTTGCGAGGAGTGTACACCAGATATGAGAAATAATACAATTGTTGTTGTAAGATCAGACCGTATGGGATGTGGTAATGACGCATTAGGAAAAGTTTTGATTAAAGGATTCATTTATGCAATTACACAGCTTGATACACTTCCAAAGAAGATGCTGTTCTACAATGGAGGCGCAACACTTACGATTGAAGGATCTGAAGTGCTGGAGGATTTAAAATCTTTGGAAGCTCAGGGCGTAGAAATCTTGACATGTGGTACTTGCTTAGATTATTATGAAGTGAAAGATAAATTGGCGGTAGGATCTGTTACAAATATGTACAGCATTGTAGAAGCTATGGCTGAGGCAGGAAAGATCATTACCCCATAAGATAAATGGGAGAGGTTTTGTAAAATGATAAGCAAGAAAGACGTTAAATTAACACAGTTGGCAAAAACATCAGGGTGAGCGGCTAAGATCGGTCCGGAGACCCTTGCCCAGGTTCTGGGTAAGTTACCTCGGTTTCACGATGACAATCTTATAGTTGGAATTGAAACATCAGATGATGCAGCAATCTATAAGGTGACGGATGATATCGCAATGATTCATACAGTTGACTTCTTCACTCCAATAGTTGACGATCCCTATATGTTTGGTCAGATAGCGGCAGCAAATTCCCTGAGTGATGTATATGCGATGGGAGGCGTTCCGAAGATTGCGCTTAATATTGTCGGATTTCCGAACTGCTTAGACCCGGAAATCCTCGGTGACATCCTCGCCGGTGGAGCAGATAAGGTAAAAGAAGCGGGAGCTGTTCTGGTAGGTGGACATTCCGTTCAGGATGATGAACCAAAGTATGGTTTATGCGTAGCTGGATTTGTTCATCCAGACAAGATTTATAAAAACTACGGCTGTAAGCCAGGTGATGTTTTGATTTTAACTAAGCAGGTTGGTAGCGGTATTATTAACACAGCAATTAAGGCAGAGATGGCATCAGATAAGGCAATCAAGGAAGTAGAGACTGTTATGGCGTCTTTGAATAAGAAAGCGAAGGAAGTTGTAGACGGATACCCGGTAAATGCATGTACAGACATTACGGGATTCGGGCTTTTAGGACATTGTGTAGAGATGGCAGAAGCCAGTGAAGTAACTTTTGAGCTGAATGTTCACGATATTGCTTATTTTGATGAGGCGGAGGCATATGCGAAGATGGGACTGGTTCCTGCTGGAGCATATAAGAACCGTGGATATTCAATCGACAAGGTTGAGACAAAGAAAGTAGAAGAACACTTTATTGACTTACTTTATGATCCACAGACATCTGGCGGTCTTTTGCTTAGTGTAGAACCGCAGTACGTGGAAGCGGTAATGGAAGAGTTTGAGAAGAAGCACTTAGACACGAAGGTATCCATTATCGGTACGGTAACTGAGAAGAGTGACAAATTAATCCGTCTTCATTAGAAGGCGGATTTGACAGTTTATGTGAAAAAAATTTTTAGAAGAGGACAGACATGAATAAAAACTTATTATACCGCAGCATTCCGAAAGTAGATATTCTTTTGGAGAAAGAAGAAATTCAGAATGCAATCGAAGAATATGGACGCGAAATTGTGATGGAAGCAATTCGCGAGGAAATGGAAGGACTGCGTGCATATATTGGTACTTGTGAAGACGAGAAAGCCGCTTTGGATAAAATTGAATCACTGACTGAACAGATTTTACGCTATGTCGAGAAAGTAAATACGCCGAATATGCGTATGGTGATTAATGGTACGGGAACGATTCTGCATACGAACCTTGGCAGGGCACCAATCAGTCAGGAACATATGGCCAAGTTGTCAAATATAGTTACAGGATATTCTAATCTTGAGTACAATCTGGAAGCAGGAAAGCGCGGAGAAAGATATTCACACTTTGAAGAACTGTTGTGCAGACTTACAGGTGCAGAAGCTGCTATGGCTGTAAATAATAATGCGGCAGCAGTTATGCTGATTTTAAGTTCTATGGCAAAAGGCGGAGAAGTAGTTGTTTCTCGTGGAGAACTGGTGGAAATTGGTGGAAAGTTCCGTATTCCGGATGTAATGGAACAGAGTGGCGCTACACTTGTTGAAGTAGGAACAACCAATAAGACACATTACTCTGATTATGAAGACGCGATTACAGAAGAAACAAAGGCGCTTTTGAAAGTTCATACAAGTAATTACCGAATTGTAGGATTTACAGATACAGTTACGATAGCGGACCTGGCACCCCTGGCAAAGGAGCGGGAGCTTCCATTAATCGAAGATTTGGGAAGTGGTGTGCTGGTTGATTTAAGTAAATACGGTCTGACCTATGAACCGACTGTGCAGGACTCTATCAAAAATGGAGCAGACGTGGTTTGTTTTAGCGGAGACAAGCTTTTAGGCGGTCCTCAGGCGGGAATTATTATCGGTAAGAAGAAATATATCGATATGATGAAGAAGAATCAGCTGACGCGTGCTCTTCGAATTGACAAGTTTACAGCAACTGCATTGGAACTGGTATTGCAGGAGTATCTGTCAGAAGAAAAGGCGATTCAGAATGTTCCGGTACTTCGTATGATTCATGAGACGAAAGAGGAGGTGACAGCCCGTGCACGCAGCTTAAAGAATATGCTGAACCGCGCAGGGCTGGATGCAGATTTTGGACTGGAAGAGTGTGAATCCCAGATTGGTGGAGGTTCCCTTCCACTGGAGCGTATTCCAAGTATGGCAGTTACTGTGAAACCTCATAATATCAGCGTGCCGAAACTGGAAGAAGAAATGCGCCATCTAGAAGTACCAATTATTCCGAGAACAGCGAATGACACGATTTATCTGGACGTGAGAACCATAGAATCACGCTGGTTCAAGCAGATTGTGCAAATGATGGGAGAATTGATTTAATGAAGAACATTATCATTGGAACGGCAGGCCATATTGACCATGGGAAAACAACATTAATCAAGGCTCTTACCGGACGGAATACCGACCGATGGGAAGAAGAAAGACGGCGTGGTATTACCATAGATTTGGGATTTACCTATTTCGATTTGAAGAATGGTGACCGTGTCGGAATTATTGATGTTCCAGGTCATGAGAAGTTTATCAATAATATGGTTGCCGGGGTTGTTGGGATGGACCTTGTTATGCTGGTTGTGGCAGCAGATGAGGGAATTATGCCTCAGACAAGGGAACATATTGATATTTTGGGACTTCTTGGAATGGAAAAGAGTATCATCGTGTTAAACAAGTGTGATTTGGTAGAAGAAGACTGGATTGAACTGGTTGAGGAAGAATTACGCGAGGAGCTGGAAGGTACATTTTTGGAAAATGCTCCTGTGGTAAGAGTCTCTGCGGCAACCGGTCAGGGACTGGATGAGCTGGTTGATACGATTGAACATATGACGAAAGACGAAGTGAAGGAAAAAGATATTCATACAATTCCAAGACTTCCAATTGACAGAGCATTTTCTTTGTCGGGATTTGGAACGATTATCACAGGAACTCTTATTTCTGGAAGTATTTCCAAAGATGACGTCCTTGAAATGTATCCAATCGGCAAGGAATGCAAGATTAGAAATATTCAGGTCCACGGTGTGGATCAGGAGAGATGTTATGCGGGTCAGCGTGTAGCGATTAATCTGTCAAATATTAAAAAGAGCGAAATAAGGCGGGGATGCGTCATTGCTCCGAAGAATAATATGAAAAATACAGAACTTCTGGATGCGAAGATTTCTATTTTGCCAGGTTCCATGCGAGTTCTGAAAAATCATGAAAGACTGCATTTGTATACAGGTACAAGCGAAATTCTGTGCAGAGCTGTTTTGCTGGACAAAGAAGAAATTGGCCCTGGTGAGAGCGGCTTGGTACAGTTCCGCCTGGAAGAAGAAATTGCAGTAAAGCGTGGAGATCGATTTGTTGTCAGATTTTATTCTCCTATGGAAACCATAGGCGGAGGCATTATATTAGAGTCAAATCCAGTTCGAAAGCGACGTTTTGATGAAAAGACAATAGAAGAACTTAAGAGAAAAGAATCTGGCTCATTGGGAGATGTTATGGAACTGCAGATTAAAGGTTATGCAGATACCATGATTACACTTGCTGAATTGGCGAAAGTGACGGCACATTCAGTAGATGAATTGCAGGAATACTTGGACGAACTGCAGACTGAGGGGCGAATCTTAGTCTTCCCAATGAAAAAAGACATATATTTATGGCATCAGGATAGTGAATTCGAAGTTCGCGAGAAAATACTTGAGGCTTTGAAGAATTATCATGAAAAGCATCCGTACCGATATGGCATGAAGAAGGCAGAGATTCATAATACTTATTTGAAGAAAGTAAAGCCGATTGTATTTGATGCTTATATCGAACGTATGGTGGAAGAAAACAAGCTGGGAAGAAAAGAGGAGTATCTGCAACTTCCAGGGTATGAAGTGCCAAAAGATGCGAACTATCAAGCTGTAGAAAAATTGCTCCGTTCAACCTTTGAAAAAGCGGGTTATGATTTCGTTAGGTTTTCGGAAATCGACCTTGGAAAAATACCAAGAACCACAGCTGAGGATGTTATGCTCATGATGATGGATGAAGGCCAATGCGTACGAATCAATGATGAGATGTTTACACTGGCATCCCTGATGGACGAAGCGAAGCGGAAAATTTTAGAACATTTACAGACGGAAGATGTTATAACAATTGCACAGGTAAGAGATATGTTTTCTACCAGCCGTAAGAGCGCTAAACCAATTCTTGAATATATGGACAGTATTAAGGTTACAAAGAAGACCGGAGGAGAAAGTGAAAGGGTAGCGTATTTATGAATTTAAAACAGTTGGAAGCTTTTGTGAAAGTGGCAGAAGGCGGAAGCTTTTCAAAGGCAGCCAAAGCACTATATCTGACACAACCGACCATCAGTGCGCATATTTCCTCACTGGAAAAAGAACTGAATGTCAGACTGTTTGTCAGAAATACCAAGGAAGTAAGTCTGTCGGAAGATGGAAAAGAACTTTATCAGTATGCATACCAGATGGTGGAATTGGAGAAGAAGATAGAGGAAATGTTTTCAGCAGATGCACGTAAGGGCGTGAAATGCATAACGATTGCGTCATCGACCATTCCGGCGCAGTATCTGCTCCCGGATATTTTGGCTAAATTTAACGAAAAATATCCAAGAGAACAGTTTAAAATCATGGAGACAGACAGCGCTAAGGTGGTAGAAATGGTAGTCAGCCACATGGCAGACCTTGGGTTTACCGGTACAGTACTGGAGAAAAAGCATTGTAAGTATATTCCGTTCTACAATGATGAGTTAGTTCTGATTACACCTAATAATGAAAAATTCCAGGCATTGAAAGAAACGGAAGACAATCTTGGCTGGCTTCAGACGGAAGGCATTATTATGCGAGAGGAAGGGTCGGGCACCAGAAAAGAGACGGAACGTCTTTTGAAAAATATGGGAATTATAATGGAAGACTTGAACGTTGTTGCCAGTATTGAAAATTCAGAAACAATTAAACGTTCTGTAAAAAGTGGAATGGGAGTCACTGTGATTTCCAGACTTGCTGCGCAGGAAGATATAGAATCTGGAGCTGTGCTTTGTTTTCCGCTTTCATTAGACGGAAGTACAAGTGGCAGAGATTTGAATCTGGTGTATAACAAGAATTATCATTTGTCTACATCAGCAGAACGATTTGTGAAAGTTGTAAAAGGAATGTATTGTTAAAAATGGGGCTTAACTATAGAAAAAAACTATAGGTAAGCCTTACTATTTGCTTTTTTGATTAGACGAATCGGGATAAAAGCAATATACTAATTTATATGATGTGTAGGAAGGAAAAAGGAGAGGAATTATGATATATTTGGATAATGCAGCAACAACCATGCATAAACCGCAGGAAGTGGTAGAGGCTGTTGCGGCAGCAATGTGTTCAATGGGGAACGCTGGAAGAGGCGCACATGCGGCTTCGCTAGGCGCATCCAGAACAGTGTTTGAGACAAGAGAACGTCTGGCAGCTTTTTTTCATGCTGAAAATCCGAAACAGATTGTTTTTACGGCTAATTCAACAGAAAGTTTGAATGTTGCCTTGAAAGGAACATTGAACCCGGGAGAGCATGTTATTTCAACCGTACTGGAACATAACTCGGTGCTTCGCCCACTTTACGCACTAGAAGAACAAGGCGTGGAAGTGACTTTGCTAAAAAGTAATCTCCAGGGAATGATTGATTATGAAGATTTTGAACGCGCGATTAAAGAAAATACGAAAATGATTGTGTGTACCCATGGGTCTAATCTGACGGGGAATGTATTGGATATTAAACGAATTGGGCAGATAGCGAAAAAACACGGACTTCTGTTTGTTGTAGATGCTTCCCAGACAGCCGGGGTATTCCCAATAGATGTTCAGGATATGCAGATTGATATTTTGTGCTTTACCGGGCACAAGGGGCTGCTTGGACCGCAGGGAACAGGTGGCATGTATGTAAGAGAAGGGGTGACTGTTAGACCACTGAAAGTTGGGGGTAGTGGTGTGCAGACATATAACAAGAAGCATCCGACGGAGATGCCGACTGCTTTGGAAGCAGGAACATTAAATGGACATGGTATCGCAGGACTTGATGCTGCGATTGGATATCTGGAAAGAGAAGGAATTGATAATATTCGTGCAAGAGAGCAGGAATTAATGTGGAAATTCTATAATGGGGTAAAGGATATTCCAAATATAAAGGTTTATGGGGATTTCAGTGGAGCACAGCGCTGTGCAGTTGTTTCACTGAATATTGGTGATTATGACTCTTCAGAAGTGAGTGATGAGCTTCTTATGACATATGGCATTTCTACAAGAGCAGGAGGGCATTGTGCACCGCTCATGCACGAGGCTCTTGGGACGGTAGAACAGGGTGCAGTGAGGTTCAGCTTTTCACATTACAACACAGATGAAGAGGTGGAAACCGCAATTCGTGCAGTGAAGGAATTAGCGGTGGAGTAATAATTTAACCAAAAGGAATTAGAGGAGGTAGTGAAATGAATTTATCTGACTCAAAGAAGAAACTTGCATTAGCAGGTGTGATTTGCGGACTTGTAGCGGCATGTCTGGCGTATTTTGGAAACCCGGCAAATATGGCATTTTGTATTGCGTGCTTTGTGCGTGATATGGCAGGTTCGCTTGGAATGCATTCTGCAGCACCTGTACAGTATGCAAGACCAGAGATTATCGGTCTCGTATTAGGAGCATTTCTTATTTCTGCTGCAACAAAGGAATATCGTTCTACAGCAGGATCATCACCAATGATTCGCTTCATACTTGGTATGGTTATTATGATTGGTTCTTTGATTTTCCTTGGCTGTCCGCTCCGTATGGTTATCCGTATGTCAGCAGGAGACTTGAATGCGTGGGTTGCATTTGTTGGATTTATCGGTGGTGTAGCAACAGGAACGTTTGCGCTTAAGAAAGGCTTCAGCCTTGGACGTGCTCACGAAACAAACAAGACAAGTGGGATTGTGCTTCCATCACTTATGGTAGCTGTACTTATTTTACTTACATGTACATCTCTGCTTAAATTCAGTGAAGCAGGTCCGGGAAGTGTTCACGCACCAATTATTGCTTCTTTAATTGGCGGACTTATTTTTGGAGCGGTTGCTCAGAAATCCAGAATGTGCTTTGCGGGTGGAATCCGTGATGCCATTCTTATGAAGAATTTTGATTTACTGACCATTATTGCGGGGCTTTTTGTTGTAATGTTAGTGTTTAACGTAGCAACAGAAAGATTTGTAGTTGGATTTGATACACCGGGGATTATTGCGCATTCTGAACATCTGTGGAATATTCTTGGTATGTATGCAGTTGGATTTGCAGCAGTGCTTGCAGGTGGATGCCCACTTCGCCAGTTGATTCTTGCCGGACAAGGATCTTCGGATTCTGCAGTAACAGTATTGGGACTTTTTGTCGGAGCTGCTATTTGCCATAACTTTGGACTTGCTTCAAGCGGTACAGCAGTGAACGCAGAGACAAAAGAAGTGGTAGCCGGAGCGGTGACAACAAATGGTAAAGTGGCATGCATCATCTGTATCGTCGTATTATTTATCATTGCTTTTACTAACAAGAGAGAAGCAGCAAAATAGTAAAATAAAAAATATCTAGATAAATAGAAAATCGTATGGTATTCTAAGAAAGAAGGTAAAAAATATGAAGGAAGTAGATGCAAGAGGACTTTCTTGTCCAGAACCACTTATGATGACTGCGGAAGCGTTGAAGAATGCGAATGGTCCGATCAAAGTGCTGGTGAGTGAACCACATCAGAAAACAAATGTGGAAAAGTTCGCCAAAGATAAAGGGAAAAAGACAACAACAACGGAGAAAGGCTCTGAATTCGAAATAGTGATTGAATAATGAGACAGAAAGAATTAAAGTTAGTTGTAACATTTCACACAACAGCCGATGCAATGGCAATGGAAAAAGTCTGTAAGGAGAAAGGTGCAGTTGGAAGACTGATTCCGGTTCCGAGGGCGATTTCAGCAGGATGTGGATTGTCGTGGTGTGCACCTTTGGATCAAAGAGATGCACTGAAAGAAATTATGGACAGTGTCGGACTTAAAGAAGAAGCAATGCATGAGTGTATGGTGTAACGAAGGATAAGCTCGGATGCTGTAAGTAGTTGGTATGAACATTGTATAAAAGAGTTGGAAATCTGAATGAGAATTAGATTCCAACTCTTTTTGCGTCATACATAATCTATAAAAAATGTCAGAAATTATAAGAATATTTAAGGAAAAACAAAAAAAGTGAAAAATATGTTGAAAAATGGATATAACTATGTTATATTAATCAGGCTGATAAAAACAGATGGGGGTAGTTGGGTAACTGGTGTGCCCCCTAGTCTTCAAAACTAGTGTTGGGCGTTAAGAGCGTCCTGGGTGGGTTCGATTCCCACATGCCCTCGCCAAAGATGATGACGTCTGAGTGGCGATGATATAAACGAGCGTACATGTTATGCTCGTTTTTTGTTTGTGTTTTGAAAACAGTTTTGGATGTCAAGAGGATATGGAGATATGGATAAGTAATATCAACCCTACTTTCGGGAAACTTACATTATATAAATATAGAAGTGACGTATCTCCTGCTGTGGAACAATCTCTGAAAATGGAAAAAGTACAACTTTCGTTGTACCTTTTCGTTGGTATGTCATTGAGAGGTTTTCTCGTTGCATTGCAGTTTTGTATATATACAAAGCTGGGGAATGCTCCTGCGAGAGGGTGTATATATGAGTGCATTAATCGTTGCAGGAAAATTCTTGGGGAACAATCGGCAACGATTTAACTGCAAATGCAACCATAGTCACTGTAGAAAATAAGAAAAAGAAACCACTTTTCCTTGTTATACAAAAAAGCGGGTCACCCGTGTAGAGTAAACCGCCGTTGGTTTTGCTTAATATTCTAAAAACAAGGATAATATAACATTTGTAAGGTGCTGTGTCAATAGGGAAAATAAATACTTAAGATAAAAAAATCAGATAAGAATTACGAAAAGAGATATTTCCTACTAAAATGGTGGCATTTGTTAATGTGTGAACCAAAATAAGTAAATTGAAAAAGTAACTTTAATTTAAATAGGTACGCAAAAGGATTTGAGCTGTAAATGAGGATTGAAAAATAATTAAAAAAACATGCAAAAAAGACTTGCAAACAGAAAAGTTTTCCTGTATACTTAGAGAGCTGTGACATGATAGCAAAGAAGCGCGAGGTTGCTGCCTGATAATGGCAGGTTTTCCGTGGAGCGAATGTCAAGTTAGGAAACTGGCGACAAGTCACTGT
>CAJMSZ010000058.1 GCA_905216215.1 uncultured bacterium
AATGCTGATAGATACTGTGTTTTAGCGGATAATCAGATTTTTATTGTGTTTTTTATGTAAAAAGATTAGTCGCTGTACTTCTTGTTGCGGCAATGTCAATGTCTCTTCTCACTGCATGTCGTGACAGTGGAGAACGCGCAGCAACAAAAGATGTTGCAGAAACCGGATATAGCGCCGAAGAGGCTGTAAAGGATTTTGAATTTGGAGAATTAAACGACACCGAAAAAAATTATACCGTCGAAATGGGCTATAATAACTGTGACCATATGGTTGCTTCAATCATCGGTGAAAAAGCCGGAATTTATGAAGCCTTAGGTTTAAAAGTTAATATCACAAAATCCGGTGAGACTTTAAAAGCTCTCACCAGTGGTTCGATGGATGTTGGTTATACAGGTGTTGAAGGTGCCATCCGCGCTGTAAATCAGGGTGCTCCATTCTTTATTGCAGCTGCAAACCACATGGGTGGTTCTATGTATCTTGTCGCAAGTAATGATATTGAAAACGCTCAGGATTTAGTAGGAAAGACAATTTCTATGACAGCGACTCCTGATATTGACCCTACATATCTTACATGGCAGGAAGAAATCGGATTTGATGCCGACCCTTCAAAATACAACATCGTAAGTATGGGACAGCAGGATGCTATGTTTGCATTAAAAGCTGGACAGATTGATGCCTTCAGATGTTGTGATCCATATGCTTCTATTGCTGAATTCGAAGGATTTGGACACATTCTTGCCGTTGACTGGGCTGCTGCTGATATTTCTGTTGATTCAGATTATGATGACTGGGGACTTTGCTGTATCTACGCTATGAACACAGAATTCTCTGAAAAGTGCCCTGAACTTGCAAGACGTTTAATCTATGCTCATCATTTAGCAATTAAATTTATGTATGAACATCCATACAATGCTGCTATGATGTTCGCTGACGGATTTGACGTAGATCCATATGTTGCTCTTCGTACAATCTATATGAAGACCGTTGCAGAAGGACGTACTATTACATGGAAATTTACAGATGGAAATGTTGATAGTTTCTTAAATTACTATACACAGTTTCCTCAGATTCCAGATGATGAAATTCCATTCATCGAAGACCGTACAAAACTGATTTCTTCTGATGTACTTGAATCCGCTAAGATTGAAGACTTCCAGACATATATCAAGAACACTGTAGATGATATATTCCCTCTTGGAACAACATTCGAAGATTGGTATAATAAGGCAAAAGAAATCGATGGTATCTCAGATGAAGATGCAGTTGATATTTCAAAAACAGCTACACCTTACTTAAATGAAAATGTAAAAGGTACTGACAAAAAGTAATGCTGATAAAACTGATAAATAAATAAGCTATTACCGGGAACGCGTCTTTGACGCGTTCTTGGTATATATGCCATTAAAAGAACCTTCCGTATCCTGATGAAACGTAAATGCTGCTCCAATGGCATCACATAACTTCCAATTGAAAATATTAATATAAGACTCTCTTTATTTCTTTTACCAATTTATAGGTTTTCGAAATAATATTGAACTTTTTTATTAAAAAAGCAAATATTTCACTTTTCATCTTTTCTTTTTCTTAACCATTTGCTATCATGTACCTGCATTTATTAATAAATATTAATTTTTGTTTTAATTAATTATTCAAAATATGAGGAGGATGTATTTATGAAAAAAAGATTAGTCGCTGTACTTCTTGTTGCGGCAATGTCAATGTCTCTTCTCACTGCATGTCGTGACAGTGGAGAAAATAAGGCAACGGTTGACATCGAACAGACAGATTACGACCCAGAGGAAGAGGTAAAGAATTTCGAATTCGGAGAACTTTCAGATGAAGAAAAGAACTATGTAGTTGAAATGGGTTATAACAACTGTGACCACATGGTAGCTGCTATCATTGGTGAAAAGGCTGGCATTTATAAAGCAATGGGCCTGAATGTAAATGTTACAAAATCAGGTGAAACGGTTAAAGCACTTGTCAGTGGGGCTATGGATATAGGATATATTGGTGTTGGAGCTGCTGCCCTTTCACAGGATCCACCGTACTTCATCGCTTCTGCTAACCATACTGGTGGTTCTCGTTACTTAGTTGTAAGCAACGACATCACAGAGCCTTCCCAGATTGAAGGAAAAACACTTGCCATGACATCTACCCCAGAAGGAAACTCTGAATGGCGTGCATGGGCAAGAGATTACGACGTATCATTTAACGCAGAAGATTACAACATCGTTTCCATGGGACAGCAGGATGCTATGTTCGCATTGAAAGCCGGACAGATTGATGGTTTTGTATGCTGTGACCCATATGCTTCTATTGCTGAATTCGAAGGATTTGGACATATCATGTTCACAAGCTGGGGAATCAATATGCCAGAAGACGGAAGCCTGCCAAAGTCTGATGACTGGGCTAGATGTTGTACATTAGCTATGAACAAAGATTTTGCAAACCAGCATCCAGAACTTGCAAGACGTCTTGTATATGCTCATATGCTTTCTATTAAATACTTATATGAACATCCATACAATGCTTCTATGATGTTCGCAGATGGTTTCGATTGCGATCCATATGTGGGACTTCGTACTGTATACATGAAGACAGTCGCTGAAGGTCGTACCATTACATGGCACTGGTCACAGGCAAACCTGCAGAACGATGAAGACTTCGATACACAGTTTACAAATCCGTCTATCATCGAAAAAGACATCTGTTACACAAATATTTTCGAAGCCTCTCTTAAGAGAGCAACAGAATTAGCTGATTCTGCCGGATTAGATGACTTTGATTCATACATCAAAGAGAAAGTTGACCCAATCTCTCCACTTGGAATTACCTTCGAAG
The DNA here is from genome assembly GCA_905216215.1 of uncultured bacterium. Lineage (GTDB taxonomy): Bacteria > Bacillota > Clostridia > Lachnospirales > Lachnospiraceae > Allocoprococcus. The sequence continues at coordinate 2,845 of CAJMSZ010000058.1, forward strand.
ACTGGTATGATCATGCTAAAACAATTGATGGTATCTCAGATGAAGATGCAGTTGACATTTCAAAAACAGCTACACCATACTTAAACGAAAACGTTGAGGGTACAGACAAAAAGTAACACTGATAAATAAGCACTTTCATATAAAAAGAAGCCTTGAGCATTTGCCAAGGTTTCTTTTTTATTACGATTTAATCTTTCTTATACATCCATCACTCTTGGAAAATCCAGAATAAACATCGTTCCCTTTCCCACGTCTGTTTTTACCCGTATTGTACCGCCATGTTCTTCCGTCAATCGTTTTACTACTGTAAGACCAATCCCCGTTCCTTCCCCGGCCTGTTTGGTCGTAAAGAACGGTTGGAATACCTGTCTCTTAATCTCAGCTGGTATTCCGCTTCCGGTATCTTCTACTACAAGTCTTACTTTCCTATCATCATTTGTACTAAGTCCAAACTGAATACTTAAGGTTCCACCATCCTTCATGGCATGCATAGCATTGGTTGTCAGGTTAAGCAGAATCTGATTCAAAGCCCCCACCTGACCATGTATATGATACGTAGTTTTACAAATACTTTCTTTAAAGGATATATTTGCCGGCAGCAATTTACGGACCATATTTACGCTTTCCCGCACCGCATAAGTCGCATCGTAATCTGTCAGCACCTTTTCCGCTTTGCCCTGCCGACTGTAGCTCAAAAGCTGCTTTGCCAGCTCCTCACATCGCTTCGTAGCGCTCTTCAGCTCTGCTATCTCATCTGGCATTTCCCGGTAAACCACTTCGTTTTCTTCCAGCAAATCCGTATACAGCACAATCGGAGTCATCAAATTATTGAACTCATGTGCAATAGAACCGGTAAGCACGCTCATTGTCTTCGAATGATTATATTTCTGCATGAGACCTTCCTGTTTCTTCATCGTCTCATTCATAACCTTTTCATGCTGCAGTTCTTTCATTAACAATTGTTCTTTCTTCCGATGCTCTGTAATCATATATGTGAAGACAATTACCCATACAAGAAAAGCAATCCCTATCAGAATCAGATAAAAAGAAATATTTTCAATGGGCTGCAATACCTTATCATAATCTTCTATAATATAAAGTACCAACTCTTCATTTCCAGCTTTTACCGTACTGAATGCAATTAATTTCCGCCTGCTCTGTGGAGTTCCTGCTTTCGTCTCATAAACCCACTCCACAGTGCATCCATTGGAAGCTGTGTGTGAAAGGGATAATTCTGCCTGATTGTAAGCACTCGGCATAACCACCTCATCACCCGCTTTTACAATGCAATATCCGTCATTTCCAAGCTGTAAATCCGCCAGTCCCTGTTCCTCCGTATACATTTCATCCAGATTCAGTTCTACCTGAACACAACCGGTAATCCTTCCCTGAACTGAAACTGCCTTTGTCATGTACAGTACATAGAACCCTTCTTCTGTCTGCTTTACCGGCCCAATCAGCACTTCTACCGGATTTTCAATTGCACTGTTTAATACATTTTTCTGCCATCGTTCCATGTTTTCTATCTCTTCGGATGACACATAGGTACTTTTTTCCTTCAGCTTTATCATACCTTTTTCCACATCATCAAGACTGTCCATATCTCCTGACAATACCGCATACAGCAAATCACGCTTAGCAAGAATCCCCGCCCCAAGGCTCTGCGCATTTACCTCTGCCATGCTTTTCAAGCTCTCCTGTTCATTTGCCACAATGGTTTTCTTTACACGTCCATAGCAGAATACCGCAGCAGCCACCAGTGCAATCACCCCCGCTACAGTAATTCCTATCTTTTTCCATAAAACATTCTTTTTCTTCATAAATAACCTCTATATTGTTTGACTTTAAAAACTGCGCCCGATATAATAACAATAGCATAATTCAGAAAGGAAGGAAATCTTTTATGTCCGATATTTCTGTACTCGTCGTTGACGATGAGACATCTGTATTAAAAGCAATCAGTACCGTATTGAAGCATGAGCAGATTGATGTAACCTGTGCACAAAGCAGTAAAGATGCTTTCGACTATTTAGACACGCAGTCTTTCGATATTATTTTACTCGATATTATGATGCCAGAGCAAGATGGTTTTTCATTTCTAAAAGAATTACGCGAACATCAGATTCTGACACCCGTAATTTTACTTAGCGGACGTGAGGAAGACGCTGCACAAGTTGAGGGACTTGGACTGGGTGCAGACGATTATATGACAAAACCATTTAGCAAAACGGTACTTGTATCCAAGATTCGTGCCATTGTCAGACGCAACCAGCAATATTCTTCTGCTTCGCCTTCTTCTCCTCAATCAATACAGACAGAAGTACAATGTGGAAACTTTACCCTGCACTTAGATACTCAGACTGTCTTCAAAAATGGAATGGAAATTTCTTTATCTTCCAAGGAATTTTCCCTACTCTGTTTCTTTATTGAGAACAAAGAAATCCTGCTCAGTAAGCAGGAAATCTTTTCCAAAGTATGGAAGGGTGATGCACCAGATAACAATACTATTTTGGTATACATTAAAAGACTCCGTGATAAAATCGAGGAAAACCCTTCCAATCCAAAACATCTTACTACCGTTTGGGGAAAAGGGTATCAATTTTTTCCGTAAAAAAACTGGGGATACATTAATGTATCTCCAGTTTTTGTAATTCCTGTAATTTTTGTCGTTCTAACGCGCTTAGATTCTTCGGCACTGCGATTTGTATTGTTACATATGCATCTCCATATACAGAAGAATCTTTCATAGACACAATTCCCTTTTTCTTCAGTCGAATCTTACTTCCCGACTGGGTTCCCGCCGGAACTTTACACTGCACATCACCATATAAAGTATGGAATACCACATTGCCGCCAAGGACTGCTGTAGTGTACGGAATATTTTCTGTCGTATAGACATCCATTCCCTTCCTCTCATATCCAGGCTTTTCTGCAACGTGAACCTTCAGAAGCAAGTCACCTGCCTGGGCTCCACCACTTCCGGCATAACCTTTTCCCTTCAATCGTATGCTCTGTCCGTCTGCAATGCCTGCCGGAATCTTTACCTCAAGAGATTGGGACTGGCCATTTTCAAATGATATTCGCTTACTACATCCAAAGGCAGCTTCCTCAAAAGTCACCCCAATGTCTGCCGTCATATCCCGCCCCTTTCTCTGGGACGAACCAGTCCGTCTTCCAAATCCCCCTTTAAAACCTGTTTGCGAACCTTCATGAAACATGTCGCCAAATATATCGCCGAAAATATCATCCATATTTCCATTTTCAAAATGAAATTCTCTATACTGACCACCATTTCCAAAATCGAAACCCTGACTATTCCATCCACCGGTATGCTGTCCCTGTGTATAACCCTGTCCACTGCCTTCTTCAAAAGCAGCAAATCCAAATTGGTCATAAAGCTTCTTCTTCTCCGTATCACTTAACACATTATAAGCTTCGGTAACTTCTTTGAAGCGTTGTTCTGCATCCTTATCATTTGGATTTGTATCGGGGTGATACTTCTTTGCAAGTTTTCTGTATGCACGCTTAATTTCCTTTGCATCTGCATTTTTAGAAACTCCCAAGACCTCGTAATAATCCCGCTTTGGCATAATCATTTACCTCCCTTCCATAAATCAAATCTTCTTATCTATATTCAAGCGCGAAAAACGGGGCAGACCGCAGCCCATCCCCGTTTCCACCATTTCAGCTCAAACCTTCTAACCTTCGATTGTAATATATTTCTTTTCTTCTACTGCAGGTTTTGCTTCTTTTTTCGGTACAAATACTTTCAAAATACCATCCTCGAATTTTGCCTTAATATCTTCCTGTTCGATTGCATCACCTACGTAAAAGCTTCTGCTGCAATTTCCACAATATCGTTCTCTGCGGATATACTTACCATTTTCATCCTTTTCATCATTCTCTTTCTTCGTAGATGCACTGATGGTAAGTGTTCCATCCTTCAGTTCTGCCTTCACATCTTCTTTCTTGTATCCAGGAAGTTCAATGTGAAGTTCATATCCACTGTCATTTTCCTTAACATCTGTACTCATCACAGAAGCAGATGGTGCATTGTATTTCACTACTCTCTTAGCTGGTCTTGTAAAATCATCAAACAAATCATCAAATAAATTTTCTCCTAAAATACTAGACATTAACATATATATTCCTCCATTCTTGAATCCGGCATCTGCCGTTTGCATACATTATTTTAGTGTTCGAACTCCAGAACAATCATTCACAGTTACATTTCTATATCTGTTTATTATTCTATCTGTTCTATATTTCCTATAACATATTTATAGCACTAAAAATAGCACTCGTCAAGTACGAGTGCTAATAAAATTCTAAAAACTTTATAAACTGATAGTTTTATTTTCCTGGTTAGAACCTCTAACCTCAACCTCACTATCAGCATTCTTCCAGTCCTTCGGCAAAAAGATTTACCACTGCTCCATCTATCACACGATAAATACCGTAGCCTACTTTGCTTCCTTTCTGACCTTGTAAAATAAATTCCATCTCCGCTTCTTTGTCTATATTCTGAAACTTAATCTTCTGATTCTCAATGGGCGATGGAACCGGAGCAGAAAATACATAATTCTCACTATCTCCTGAATCAATACCTACTACCATTCTGATATATCCGCCATTTACCAGTGTTGTTGTTTCACTATACTCATCCGTTTCCTTCGAATTTGTATTATAAATGACTACCAAATCATCCAGGCCATCATCTGTCAGATCCTCTTCACAAGCTACCAGCACTGTCGCATTCGGATATACCGCCTTAAATGCCTGCAAAATTTTATTGTCGTCGTCTACATTCGCCGCATAATCCAACTCTCTTCCGATACGGGTTCCATCATCAAAAAACTGAACGGTTCCTTCCTGCCTCTGAGAATCCTTGTAAACATTCTCCAGATAAGTTCTCACAGAAAATCCTACCAACACTACCGCAATAACCACAATTACTTTAAACCACAATTTATGATATATTTTTTCCTTCTTCTCCATATACATCCCCTTCAATTTCATCAAAGTTATATTTCTTACAATTCATTAATATTTGCTAAAATATAATACCATGCAAAAGTGAACCACACAATATCTATAAGATATCATAATATTTATTCTTACCTTTATTATACTTTCAAATCAAGAAAAAAGAAAGTCCCGATGCAGTTCAGGACTTTCTCTATAGGGAGGGTGTGATTGGTATGTATCAAAAAATAGTTAATATCTTTATTTTATTGCTTCAAATGCTGCGTCTAATGCTGCAATCAAATCTTCTGCCTTCTCAATTCCAATAGAAAGACGAATTGTATTTGGCTTAATGCCCTGTTCCAGAAGTTCTGCTTCTGTACACTGGCTGTGTGTGGTTGTAGCCGGATGAATTACAAGTGATTTAACATCAGCCACATTTGCGAGGAGTGAGAAGATTGCAAGGTTATCAATAAACTTCTGAGCTGTCGCAGCATCTCCCTTAATTTCAAATGTGAAAATAGAGCCACCACCGTTCGGCAGATATTTCTTGTACAATTCATGACTTGGTTCACTTGGAAGTGAAGGATGATGAACTGCTTCAACCTGTGGATGATTTGCCAGGTAATCTACAATTTTCAGTGCATTACTTACATGTCTTTCTACACGAAGGGAAAGTGTTTCTAATCCCTGAAGAAAGAGAAATGCATGGAATGGAGAAAGTGTTGCTCCGGTGTCACGCAGAAGTACGGCACGAATGTAAGTGACAAATGCTGCAGGTCCGGCTGCTTCTGCAAAGGATACTCCATGATAGCTTGGATTTGGATCAGAAATCCAAGGATATCTTCCTGATGCCTTCCAATCAAATGTTCCGCTATCAACAATTACTCCACCGATTGCTGTACCATGTCCACCGATAAATTTTGTTGCGGAATGAACAACAATGTCTGCTCCATATTCAATCGGACGAACCAGGAATGGTGTTGCGAAAGTAGAATCAACTACCAATGGAATATTATGTTTATGAGCCAATTTTGCAATTTCTTCCAAATCAACCAAATTAGAATTTGGATTTCCAAGTGTCTCTACAAAAATTGCTTTCGTATTTTCCTGAATTGCTGCTTCAAAGGAGCCTTCCACTTCAGGATCAACAAATGTTGCTGTTACACCACTTGTCTGTGGTAATGTATGGGCCAGCAGGTTGTAAGTTCCACCGTAAATTGTTTTTGATGCTACAATGTGTTCTCCGGCTTTTGCAAGTGCCTGGAATGTATAACTGATTGCTGCTGCTCCTGACGCAGTTGCAAGTGCTGCTGAACCGCCTTCCAGGGATGCAATCCTCTTTTCAAATACATCCTGTGTCGGATTAGTAAGTCTTCCGTAAATATTTCCCGCATCACGAAGCCCAAATCTGTCAGCCGCATGCTGCGAATTGTGGAATACGTAAGATGTGGTCGCGTAAATCGGAACAGCTCTTGCGTCTGTTACAGGGTCTGCCTGTTCCTGTCCAATATGTAACTGTTTTGTTTCAAATGCCCAATTCTTAGAATCTTTAATATCTGCCATTTTCATTTCCTCCATGTACTTTTCTATTAAAATGTTTTGTTTTTTATTTGATGAATTCATACTAACATGATAGGAAATAAATGTCCAATACATAGAAAAAATACCCAGCTATAAATTCATTTTATAACTGGGTAGCTTTTTCTCCATTATTATACAAGTATTCTTTTAATTTATCCACGTATAGCTCCCCCATGGAACTAAGAATTGTGTTCTCCTTCGTAATATAACCGATTTCCATCACACTATTGGGATTCTGCTTATCATCCCGGAATGGAACTGCGCTATAGTCACTTCCATTAATTTCCTCACAAATAATTCCAGAACAAAGGGTATAACCATTCAATCCCACCATCAGATTCAGCATAGTAGCTCTGTCATTTGCCTTAATTACCTGTGGATACTCATTTGTCGATAAAATTTCCTCCGCAAAATAAAAAGAACTATTATCTCCCTGTTCAAAGGAAAGGCAGGGATAATCCTGAAGCTGTTTGAAACAGATAGACTGCTCCTTTGCAAGTGGGTGGTTTTTCCAAATATAAACGTATGCCTGACATTCAATTAGGGAATGAAACCGAAGTTCCAACGACTTCAACAATCTATCAATAAATTTTCTATTGAAATCGCTTCGGTAAAGTACACCGATTTCACTTTTCATGGTACTGACATCCTGGATAACTTCTGCTGTTTTTGTCTCACGAATAGCAAATTCATACTTTGACATATCAAAAGCTTTTGCCATATCTACAAAGGCTTTTACAGCAAATGAATAATGCTGGGTTGATACCCCGAATTTTCTCTTATACGTTCCACCTTTGCCATAACGCTCTAATACATTCTCATACTGTCCATAAATCTGTTTTGCATAAAGCAAAAATTCGATTCCGTCATTTGTAAGAGTCACACCCCTGCCTCCCCTGTGCAAAAGGGTAACACCAAGTTCTTTCTCCAATTCTTTTATTGCACTGGTAAGTGATGGCTGCGAAACATATAACTGTTCCGCAGCCTTATTTAATGACTTCATCTCTGCAATTGTTATAAAATAATTGATTTGTGTTAATGTCATTTTCTATTCCTTTTACTCCGTAAATAATGGTGTAGAATAATATCTGTCTCCAGTGTCCGGTAACAAAGCAACTATCATTTTTCCTTTGTTTTCAGGTCTCTTGGCAAGTTCAATTGCACCATGTAATGCGGCCCCCGCCGAAATACCGACTAAGATTCCTTCCTTTTTAGCCAGGAGTTTTGCAGCTGCGAATGCATCCTCTGCTTTTGCCTTATACACTTCGTCATAGATTTCTGTATTTAAAACAGCCGGGACAAATCCAGCTCCGATTCCCTGAATCTTATGAGAACCAGCTTTTCCTTCTGATAAAACCGGTGAATCTGCAGGCTCCAAAGCAACAACTTCCACATTCGGATTCTGTTCTTTTAAGTATTCTCCAACTCCCGTAACCGTTCCTCCGGTTCCTACTCCGGCAATGAAAATGTCTACCTTGCCATCGGTATCATTCCAAATCTCTGGTCCGGTTGTCTTCTTGTGTATTGCCGGATTAGCCGGATTTACAAACTGCCCTGCAAGGAAACTTCCCGGAATCTCTTTTGCAAGTTCCTCTGCCTTAGCAATGGCACCCTTCATTCCTTTTGCACCTTCTGTCAAAATCAACTCAGCACCATATGCCTTTAAAATATTTCTTCGTTCTACACTCATGGTTTCGGGCATTGTTAAAATAATTCGATATCCCTTTACCGCCGCAATTGCTGCAAGTCCGATTCCGGTATTTCCTGATGTCGGTTCAATAATTGTTGCGCCTTCTTTCAATATTCCCTTTTCTTCCGCATCCTCAATCATTGCCTTTGCCACACGGTCTTTCACGCTTCCAGCCGGATTAAAATACTCAAGTTTTACCAGAACCTTCGCTTCCAGTCCTAATTCTTTCTCGATATTTGTCACTTCCATAAGAGGGGTATTCCCAATCAAATCCAAAGTACTTTTTACATATCCCGCCATATAGCATACCTTCTTTCTTTACATATTTCCTTTTTGCATCAAATTGATATGTCATTGAACAATTGATTTTAATTTAGTATGCATATTATCATTTTATTCCTAGTAAGTCAATAGGAATTATTTTTCAAACCCAAAATATGAACAGAAAGATTATCAATTATACAAAAAAATCCCTTAGAAACTTGATTCCTAAGGGATTATGAGCAAGGCGCCAACCAGATTTGAACTGGTGATAGAGGTGTTGCAGACCTTTGCCTTACC
>CAJMSZ010000059.1 GCA_905216215.1 uncultured bacterium
TCCAAAAAAATATGTGCATTTGTTTTGTATTCTTTACGCTTAATAAGGGAATACCCAAGTTCCTCCAGATAAGAAAAATCTGTTTCCAGTGATGCTTCTACAATGATGAGAGCATCTGTTTCCAGAAGGCTGGATGTTGACAAGTATTCCAGCACCTGCTTTTCCAATTCGTGGTTATAAGGCGGGTCCATAAATACATAATCAAAGGTCTGCTTTCCGTCTAACCGACGAAGAGCTGTAAGAACATCGGTATTCATGACCTGTGCGTACTCAGACAGTCTTGTCTTGTCCAGATTTTCCCGAATACAGGCAATTGCTTTCGAATTCTTTTCCACAAATACTGCTTCAGCAGCACCCCGGCTTAATGCCTCAATTCCAATAGCGCCGCTCCCGGAGAACAAATCCAGAAATCGGCTGTCACACAGTCCGTGTGCAATCATATTAAACAATGTTTCCTTGATTCGGTCTGTAGTTGGTCTGGTATCCATCCCCTCTATGGTTTTCAGTTGTATGCTGCGTGCAGTTCCAGCAATTACTCTCATAGTAATCAAACTCCCTTTTCTGTCTCATTATATCGGCAACCTGCCTTTGTTGTCAAATGATTTGCCTTTTCATTATTTATCTAAATGTACCTGAAGCTGGTTATAAGGAATCTCAATCTGATTTTCATCCAAGGTCAGTTTCACTTGTTCTAAAATGCGCCATCTGCTTGTCCAGTATTCTTCTGTTTTTACCCAGGCACGAAGTCCGATGACAACCGAACTGCTTCCTAAATTGTCTACGAAGACATTCCTTTCTTTATCTGAAATTACAGAAGAGTCATTTTCCAGAATCTTCTGCAGTAAAATCTTTGCTTTCTTTAAATCTGCATTGTAGGAAATGTCTACACGCAAATCCAATTGTCGATATTCCTTTGCTGTTACATTTGTCAGGCTGCTATTTGCCAGAGCACCATTGGGGATTACAATGGTTTTGTTGTCTATGGTTGCCAGCTTCGTATAAAAAATCTGAATTTCTTTTACGGTTCCCTCGTTTTTGTGAGTGTCTTCGATGATGTAATCTCCTACTACAAAAGGCTTCAGTGTTAAAATCAGAATTCCACCTGCCAGATTGGAAAGACTCCCCTGCATGGCAAGGCTGACGGCCATACCGCCTGATGCTACAAGCGCAGCCATGGAGGTGGATTCAAATCCAAGACTGTTTGCCAGTACGACTACTAACATAATATGAAGACCATATTTCAGCAGGGAATCGGCAAACTGACGAATTCCTGCATCTGTATTTGCTCGCTCCATGGAACGTCTGATAAGGCCTCGAAACCAACCGATTAATTTATGCCCAACGATGAAAATCACAATTACAAGCAGAACTTTAAGACCGAAGCGAAGCAGGACACTGCCCTTGGTATCCATCATTGTTTGAATGTTGTTTTCCAGTTCTGTCATCTCTAGTCCTCCTTCAGTGCCAAAAATGCGGCTAAAGTTCCACGTTTTCCATGAGAAGCTCTATGGGAAAACAGTAAATCGGAATTGCAGCAGGTACAAAGATTTGTTACTGCAAGATGTTCTGGCAAAATTCCTGCGCTTGACAAAATCCATTGATTTGCATTCCAGAGATTTAACTGGTATTTTCCATTTTCTTTTTTGTAATATAAATCTGACCAAACATCTTCTGGAAAGGCCTGTTGAAATTGTAGAATGACATCTTCGCTTACTTCATAACATTCCTGACAGATGGATGGACCGATTGCAGCCATGATATGTTCCGGTCTGCAACCAAATTCGGTCTGCATTTTCTGAATGGTTGTTCGTCCAATCTGTCCTACAGTTCCACGCCATCCCGAGTGACTGGAGGCAATAACTTTCTGGACCGGATCCACAAATAAAAGGGGAACACAGTCAGCATAGTAAGTCACCAGACAAAGTCCTGGAACATTTGTGATTAGTCCGTCTACGTTTTGATAATCTTTGGGTATCAAGAATCCTTTTCCTGCATCTTCTTCGTTTACAATTCTTACATTTGTAGTATGTGTCTGGTCTGAACAGACAATCCGCTCTGGAGAAACACCAACCGTATTTGTAATTCTTCGGTAATTTTCCCGCACCCTTTCCAGGTTGTCTCCACGGGAAAATCCCAGATTCATGCTTTCGAAAATGCCAGTGCTGACACCGCCTATACGAGTAGAAAAACCATGGTTTACAATACCGGTCTGCTCAAAAATAGAAAATTGCAGTACGGGGGTCTCTTCTTTTTGTTTTATGGTAAATATTGGGTTTGTATTTTTATAATGAAAATTTAACTTCATCTTATCCTCCCACATAATAAAATGCATCTTTGATATGCTGGATTTGCGTATCAGATATTCCAATTACATCAAACCGGCACGGAATTTCGGCTAAATGATGTCTGCTCATATAGAAGAGAGCTGCACGTGAAATGCGCTGTTGCTTCCGAATATCTACGGCTTCCAGCGAAGGGGTAATGTCGGTTCCTTTTCGGTATTTTACTTCACAGAAAATCAGATAAGTCCCATTTTCTGCTATAATATCTATTTCGGCATATGGACATCGAAAATTATATTCCAGAATCCGATAGCCTTGTTTTTCTAAATAAGAACCCGCCAGGCGTTCGTAATGAACTCCTATTTGGCGTGTATGTATCTTCTGTTGCATAAAATATGGTTTGATTTCTCACGCATAATAAAATCAGACAGCATCATATTATACAAAGTTTTTAATAAAGGTATTTCTGTGGATGGGCGTTGGACCCAATTCTTTTAATGCGGCAATATGCTCCGCAGAGCCATATCCCTTATTGCTTGCAAATCCATACCCGGGAAGAACCCTGTCATATTCTTCCATTAAGTGGTCTCTTGTTACTTTTGCAACTATGCTTGCGGCTGCGATAGAAACACTTTTCGCGTCACCTTTGATGATTGGAACCTGGGGAATGATGACTTCGGGAATGGTGACTGCATCATTCAGTAAAAGCTGCGGAACAACAGAAAGCTTGCTGATTGCTTCGCGCATAGCCATATAAGTAGCCTGCAATATGTTGATTTCATCAATTTTTGCAGGACTTACAATTCCAATCCCAATAGCAATCGCTTTGGATTTGATTTCTTCATAGAGTGCTTCCCTTTTTTTGGCAGAGAGCTGTTTGGAGTCATTGATGTACAGAATCTCACAGCCCTTTGGCAGAATTACTGCCCCGGCTACAACAGGGCCGGCCAAAGGACCGCGTCCAACCTCATCAATCCCACAAATGTAGTCGTATTGGGAATATTTTTCTTCATAGGCATACATTTTTTTGATACGAATGCGTTCTTCTGCAAGTTTTTTATCCTGTTTCTGATATTTTGTCAGTATTTTCTGTACACCGGAGCGTGGATCATCAGCGTAAAGCTGATAGAGTGTGTTACGGTTCTCGGTGCAGTTTTTGAACTCTAATTCGATATCATGCATATTTTTACTGTGTTCAGATTGTTTACTCATGTCGAATCACTCCAATTTTGTTGAATGGGAAAATGCGAACCCAGGCTCTTCCAATTAAGTCATCTCTTGTCAGAATACCTACACTTGGGTCGCGGCTGTCGGAACTGTGATTGCGGTTATCTCCCAGAACGAAATACTCATTTTCCCCTAAAGTAATGGGTTCTTCTGCAATGCCACTGTTTGTCATAGACTCAGCTCCATAAGTTTCCCCTAAAAGTTCACCATTGATATAAACCTCTCCGTTTTTAACTTGAACAGTCTCTCCTGGAAGTCCGATAATTCGTTTGATGTAATAGGTGTTTTCCTGATACTTGTATGGAAATACAATAATATCATATCGTTCGGGATCACGGAACCGGTAAGATAATTTATCGACGATGAGATTATCTCCATCAGAAAGTGTAGGTTCCATAGAATGCCCATCTACCTTGGTACGCTGACCAATATAGGTAATAATAAGATAGGTGATTCCAATGATCAGCAAAATATAGAGAACCCATCCGAGGGCTTCGCGCAGAAAGGATTTCTGTGCTGCGTTTTCTGTATTATTCATGTTCATACTCCTCTGGAAATTCTAATGTAATACGTCCAATTCTTCCATTTCGGAAGTCATCCAGTAATAAAATAGCTGCTTTGTTCATGTCCAGCTCATTTCCTCTTACCAGGCAATGACGGTTCTTTGCAATTTCCTCCAGACAAAGGTAGGGATTTCCGTGTTCCGTAATTCCATATTTTTCCTGAAGAATTCCCGGGTAATTATCAGTTAGTGTATGAATCAGTTCGGCTGCCAGTTCCTCCAGGTTCATGATATCGTCTTTGATAGAACCGATAAAGGCTAGTTTTAAACCTACTGACTGGTCTTCGAATTTGGGCCAGAGAATCCCTGGTGTGTCTAAAAGTTCTACATTTTTATTCAGGCGAATCCATTGTTTTCCCTTAGTGACACCTGGTTTGTTGCCTGTTTTAGCACAGGCTTTCCCAGCAAGTGAGTTTATAAATGTGGATTTTCCAACGTTGGGAATGCCTACAACCATGGCCCTGACTGGTCGGTTTAAAATGCCACGTTTTCTGTCACGCTCAATCTTCTCCTTACAGGCTTCCTGAATCACTCCGTGAATGGATTTCATACCACCATTTTTTCGGGCATTTACCTTCACTACAGAATACCCTTTTCCTTTAAAGTATTGCATCCACGCATCTGTCTGCTTGTCATCTGCCAAATCTGACTTGTTGAGCAGAATCAGTCGGGCTTTATTTTTTCCCAGCTCATCAATGTCCGGATTACGGCTGCTCATGGGAATCCTTGCATCAACAAGCTCGATGACAAGGTCAATTAATTTGATATTTTCCTGCATCATACGTTTTGCTTTTGTCATATGACCAGGATACCATTGAAAATTCATATCCTACACTCCTCTTTTATCTGATGCGTCCGATTCGGGAGCTTGGCGACAAAATAAACCACGCTTTTCCCTCGAATTCCGAGCGCTTTACATTTCCAATATCAGCCGAACGACTATCGTCACTGACCTGACGGTTATCACCAAGCACAAAATATTCATCACCGGCAAGCTTGATTGGTTCTACAGCCAGACCTTCATCAGCAATTTCGGTGGTAGTATATTTTTCTTCCAGTTTTTTCCCATTAATGTAAATGGCGTCATCCTTAATCTGTATGGTTTCACCCGGAAGCCCGATGATACGTTTGATATAGGAATGAAGATGCTCATTTCCATTAGGTTTGAAGACAATAATATCACCCCGCCTTGGTGAACTGGCATCATATCGGAACCGGTCTACAAGAACAACATCTCCATTTTTCAACACAGGATTCATGGAATCACCGATGTTACTTGTTTTCTGTCCAAAATACCATACAAAAACAAAGGCCAGAAAACAAACGATACCTATTTGAAATAACAATTTCAAGGCATCTGGAATCCAGTCCCAGCTTCGATGACGTGTTTCTTTTCCGAATCTTAATTCTCCGCGCATAGATTACCTCTTTAGTCATAGTGTTCTGCTTCTGCTAACATTCTTAATATATCTCAAATTAAGAAAAGGGACAAGTACCAGATTGTATTTGTCCCTCGCATCCATTTACTATTTTACTAATTCTTTTACTTTTGCTCTCTTGCCAACGCGTCCTCTTAAGTAGTTAAGTTTTGCACGTCTTACTTTACCTCTGCGGATAACTTCTACTTTTTCAACGTTTGGTGAATGTACTGGCCATGTCTTTTCAACACCTACACCATTAGAGAACTTTCTTACTGTAAATGTTTCTCTGACTCCACCGCCCTGTCTTTTTAAAACAGTTCCTTCAAAAACCTGAATTCTCTCACGGTTTCCTTCTTTGATTTTACCGTAAACTTTTACAGTATCACCAACTCTGAATTCTGGAGCATTTTCTTTTAACTGTGCTGTTTCAATATTTTTAATAATTTCGTTCATTTGTGTGACCTCCTTCATATTTTGACGTTCTTAATACACCTTTGGTACCAGAGGACCATCTCTTTCTTCACAACGTGTTATATGTTACCATATTTCTTCATTATTTGCAAGTAGTTTATTCACTTTCTTCCAATGAATTTTTGACTGTTTTGTTATTTAATATTTCTTCAGCCAGAAGTTTTTCTTTTGGAGAAAGTTCTGCCCTTTCCAACAAATCCGGTCTCCACTTTGCAGTCCGGATAACCGACTGTTCTCTTCGCCATTTTTCAACATTGGCATGATGACCGGACAGAAGAATTGGCGGTACTTTCTTATCATGCCAGACTTCTGGTCTGGAGTAATGAGGATATTCTAATAAATTATCCTGAAAGCTTTCGAATTCAGCGGAGGTGTCATTGTGCAGAACTCCCGGAATCATTCGAGAAATTGCATCGATCATAATCATTGCGGGAAGTTCACCGCCTGTCAGCACATAATCACCGATGGAGACGTAATCTGTTACAACTTCTTCCAGTACACGTTCATCGATTCCCTCATAGTGCCCACAAAGTAAAATTAGATGTTCTTCCTTTGCCAAATCTTCGGCCATCTGCTGATGAAAGGTCTGTCCTTGTGGGGAAAGATAAATAACACGGGGACGCTGTTTGGTATCAGACAACTGCGAGTCTTCACAGATTGCTCTGTAAGTCTGATACACAGGTTCTGCCTGCATGAGCATTCCTGCTCCACCTCCATAAGGATAATCATCTACACTGTTGTGTTTGTTAAATGCGTAATCGCGGATATTCCAGGCGCGAATATTTAAAATTCCTTTTTCCATTGCTCGTCCTGTGATACTTGTCCCGAGTCCATTTATAATCATTTCAGGAAAAAGGGTCATAACATCAAATCTCATTGCAGTTTCCTCTTAAATCAATCCATTTATCAGATGGATTATCATTTTATGTGCTTCTGTGTTAATATCGAGAATACAGTCTTTGATAGCCGGAATCAACACTTCTCCATGAGATTCCGTAGAAATGACATAGACATCGTTTGCACCGGTTTCCATAATATCGGTCAGTTTGCCAAATTCTTCTCCTTCATCTGTATATACATTCATACCAATCATATCAGCCATGAAATATTCGTCTTCTTCTAATTCTACCGCATCTTCCCGTGATACCAACAGAGGGCACTTTGTATATTTCTCAATATCATTGATATTGTCGATTTCCTTGAATTTCAGAATGACATACTGCTTGAAATATTTCACATTCTGGATTTCCAGAGGAAGAAGAGCGCGTCCTGTATCAAGCATCACCTGTTCTAATTTTTCAAATCTTGCAGGGTCATCGGTCGTGGGAAATACTTTTACTTCGCCACGGATTCCATGTGTGGTGGTGATCACACCAACTTGTAAATAATCATCTTTCTGCATATCAATCTCCATTTTACAATATATAGCAATAAACCGCAGATAAATTACTTACCTGCGGTTTCTCTTGTCAAGCATATAGCGAAAAGATTTATCTGTTCTCTTCGCTTCCATAACTATTGCAGAATTTCAACTACAACTTTTTTATCTTCTTTTGCTGCGGCTGCTTTTACAACGGAACGGATTGCCTTTGCAATTCGGCCTTGTTTTCCAATTACCTTGCCCATGTCATTATCTGAAACACGGACTTCGATAACGGTAGTCTTGCCTTCCTGTTTCTCTGTAATTACAACTTTTTCTGGTTCATCAACAAGTGCTTTTGTAATTACCTCTACCAAATTTTTCATTAACTCGCACCTCCGTGGAGCAGATTATTTTTCGATTCCAGCTAATTTAAAAATCTTTCCAACTGTTTCTGTTGGCTGAGCTCCGTTGTTTAACCATTTTTTAGCAGCTTCTGCGTCTACTTTAAATTCGCTTGGATCCTTTGTTGGATCAAATGTTCCGATTTCTTCGATGAACTTACCGTCTCTTGGTGAACGAGCATCTGCTACAACGATTCTATAGAAAGGTGCTTTCTTCTGTCCCATTCTTTTTAATCTGATTTTTACTGCCATTTTATTGTCCTCCTAAAATTCTTTTCTATAAATGATTTGTATTATATATATATATCGCCTTGGCGTATATATCTGATTTGTTAAAAAGGCATACGAAATCTTCCTTTTTTGCCTTTACCGCCCATCATTCCGGGCATTTGTTTCATCATTTTCCGCATTTGGTCAAACTGTTTTACGGTTCTATTTACTTCCGCAATATCAACACCTGCTCCTTTGGCAATACGATGCTTTCTTGATGGATTGAGTAAATCCGGATTCCGACGTTCTGCAGGTGTCATGGAATAAATGATAGCTTCAATCTTTGCCATCTTTTGTTCAGCGGCATCCGTATCTATATCCGGCATTTTGCTGTTCTTGCCACCCATAGCACCGAGTCCTGGAAGCATTCCCATAATACTGCCGAGACCACCCATTTTCTTCATCTGCTTCATACTTTCCAGATAATCATCAAAGTCAAACTGGGCTTTCTTAATCTTTTCCGACATCTTGCGGGCATCTTCTTCATCAATCTCTGCACTTGCCTTCTCGATAAGACTTAAGACATCGCCCATTCCCAGAATACGGGATGCCATTCTGTCAGGATAAAACTGCTCTAAATCAGAAAGCCGTTCGCCCATACCAACATAAAGAATCGGACATCCTGTTACGGCTTTAATTGATAAAGCTGCACCACCTCTGGTATCACCATCCAGCTTTGTGACAATGACGCCATCAATTCCGATTTTCTTATTGAAACTATCGGCAACATTGACTGCATCCTGTCCGGTCATCGCATCAACGACCAGAATTGTCTGGTGTACTTCAACGGTGTCCTTGATTTCCTGAAGTTCTGCCATCATTTCTTCATCTACATGAAGTCGTCCGGCTGTATCGAGGATAATCAGATTGTGTCCATTCTTTGCTGCATGCTCAAGCGCTGCTTTGGCAATATTGGCAGGCTTTTGATTCTCACCCATGGTAAAGACATCAACACCCTGTTTTTCACCATTAATCTGTAGCTGCTTAATGGCAGCCGGACGGTAAATATCACAGGCAACAAGCAGTGGCTTTTTCCCTTTTAATTTAAACTTTCCAGCCAGCTTTGCGGTTGTGGTAGTCTTACCTGCCCCCTGGAGACCTGCCATCATAATGACTGTCTTTGCACTTCCAGGCTGTAACTTGATTTCTGTTGTCTCTGAACCCATTAAGTTAATAAGTTCTTCGTTTACAATCTTGATTACCATCTGCCCTGGATTCAGTCCGTTCATCACGTCCTGTCCGATGGATCGCTCTTGGACATCTTTGATAAATTTTTTTACAACTTTGAAGTTTACATCCGCTTCAAGGAGTGCCATCTTGACTTCGCGAAGTGCTTCTTTCACATCGTCTTCGGTCAGCTTTCCTTTGCCGCGTAAATTTTTAAATACATTTTGAAGTTTTTCTGTTAAGCTGTCAAATGCCATATTATAACTCCTCTATGATTTCACCGGATAACTGCTTTACCTGTTGAATCAAAAGTTTCTCATCCTGGTTCTCATAGTTCTCCAGTAAGGCGTCAATCTGATGAACCTTTTCACGTACAGACATAAACTTCTCAACCAGATGAAGCTTTTCTTCATAGCCTTCCAGTGTCTTGTTACACCGCTTAACAAGGTCATGCACTCCCTGACGGCTGATACCACTGTCCTTTGCTATTTCGCTGAGGGAGTAATCCTCCAGAACAACCTGGGAATAAATTTCTTTCTGATGTTCTGTAAGAAGTTCACCATAAAAATCAAACAGTAATGTCTGCTTTAAAATTTCATCCATTTTTATCACCTGAATTATCATATAACAAAAGGTAAACAGTGTCAAGTAAAAAAACTTGACATTTAAAAAATTTTACACATGGAGACTTAAATCATGAAACCATACTGTTTATTTTAGAAATCGTTCTATGTTGATTCTGCCATGTCCTTGACTACTTTCCCTCATATGCATATCATCTCCACTTTCCCATAAACGAAGTTTCACTTCTACATTTTCCATTTGCGGAAATTTTTCCAGTAAAAGAGCTATGGCGCCTACAACGATAGGTGTTGCCATAGAGGTGCCGCTTTTATGGACATATGCTCTTCTGCTTTTGTATGGATATCGGTAATTGCAGGAATATATGTTGTTTCCCGGTGCACAGATATCCGGTTTTTTTACACATTCTATTGTAGGTCCACAGCCCGAATAGAAATTTCGGTTTGGATAATTGCGGACAATGATCTGATCGCATGCGCCAACGGTAATGACTTTTTTGCTGACACCAGGCAGAGTGATGCTGCCGTAATCCGGTCCCATGTTCCCGGCAGCTGTGACCACTACAATTCCTGCATCCCACATCTTTTCTACCCACCGGAGGAGGCTTTCCTCCTCCGGGTTCTCTTCATGTCTTTCTGTTCCAAGCGAAATATTGACAATGCGGATGTTCCACTTTTTCTGCATAGCTAAGATAAATTGTATGCCGGTAATCACATCCTGGATTTTTCCGTTGCCGGCAGCGTTTAGTACTTTCACACTTACGATTTTGGAAAAAGGTGCAATCCCTGCATAGAGTCCGTTTGAACAAAATCCATTACCAGAAATGATTCCACTGACGTGGGTGCCATGTCCGTTATCATCATATATCATCTGTCTGCCATTTACACAGTCTTTCCATCCAAGAATTCTTCCCTGCAAATCCGGGTGAGCCGTAATTCCGGTATCAAGAACAGCAACTGTTATGCCTCTGCCACTTAGGTGACGGATGAGAATATCCGGACAACGGTAGTGAATTTTTTTTTTGATTTCTTTCATTTCAAAACACCTTTTTTATTACCATATGACAAAAGAATGAAAATTTCTAATAATTGAAAGCAACAATGGCAAGCCTGACGACATATGATGAAAGTGTAAAGAAAACCTATTGGAGGCAACAAACATGAGTGAACTTAGTGCAACAAACTGCGGATGTGGCTGTGATAACAACACATCTAACTTAGGAGGATGTGGAATTTCTTCCTGCGCATTGATTCTGATTCTTCTTTTCTGCTGTGGTGGATTTGGATGTGGATGCGGAAATGACAGAGGCGGATGTGGAAACAACGATAGTTGTCTTTGGATTATCCTCCTTCTCATCTTCTGTGGCGGATGCGGAACAAATTCACTTGGCGGAAACGGATGCGGATGCTGCTAAAGAAAATGTACGACATTTTTGCCGTTTGACATGGTAAGAGGGATGCTTATACGCATCCCTCTTTTGCGGAAATATATCAATCGTTGATTCTGTGAATGTCTTCTGATTCATTGCGCTTTTTTGTCGGTTTCCTGTCCTTTTCCTGCTGCTTTTGAATTTGTTCTTTCTGTTCTCGTTTTCGAGTACATTCTTCATCTATTTCATAGACCGTTTTACCATCAATCACTATCTTTCCCATAAGATTGGTTTTCCTTTTTCTTATTTGCTTTACTATATGCAATTGCATAAATAGACTTGTCAGTACATATATTTTTATGAATTTATATT
>CAJMSZ010000060.1 GCA_905216215.1 uncultured bacterium
TGACATTCAAAAACAAGTAGCCAGTAGAAGCTCGGATCCGAGCATAGCCCATTACCTGAATGCACACGGTTATATTCCTTTATGGGTATTAAATAATATATTAACACTTGGTACAATAAGCAAATTTTATAGTCTTATGCTTCCTCGAGAACGGCAAAACGTATCACGTAACTTTGGCATGATGGACAATGAATTAGAAAATGCATTACAATACATTTCCATCATCAGAAATTTTTGTGCACATGGTAATCGCTTGTATTGCTTTAGAACCAAAAAGCCTCTTTCATCAACTGCTTACCACTCGGCTTTAAACATCAGTCAAAACAGTAATGGTGAATATATGCAAGGAAAGCGTGACTTGTTTGCTGGCTTAATTGCTTTAAAACGTCTGCTGTCTCACAATGATTACAAACGTATGAGCAAGGAAATATATAGAGCAATCGGTACTTTAGAAAAGAAATTAAATGTATTAACCTTAGATGAAGTACTAAACGAAATGGGATTCCCCTCAAATTGGCGAGAATTAAACAGCCTATAATGCAACACTATTTATTGAAGCAACAATTTCTATAGAAAAAACCGCCTCAGTGCTACCAACACTAAGACGGTCCATATAAACTACATATCCGAAGATATACAGTCTCATTGCAAAAATATTGTATCATCTTCGGGCAGCCTATGCAAGAGAACAAAAGTTCTCAGGCTGTTATTTTTATACCTTTTTTTACATAATACTTACAAAGGAGCTGATACAATGACAGAAAAAATCAAACGATGTGCCTGCTATATCCGTGTCAGTACCACCGAGCAGATGGTACATGGTAAATCTCTTGGCGCACAGAAAGATTGTCTGGAGCGCTATGCAAAAGACCACAACATGATAATTTCCGGTGTCTACGCAGACGAGGGCAAAACCGCCCGTAAAGAGCTAAAGAAGCGTAAGGCTATCCATTCTCTGCTTGAGGATGTAAAAGCCGGGAAAATCGATGTCATCCTCTTCTGGAGACTTGACAGATGGTTCCGTAACCTGTCGGACTTCTATAAAGTTCAGGATATCTTAGATGAACATGGAGTGTATTGGATATCCGTATCAGAACCGGGAATCAATATGGAAACCAGAGATGGCAGACTGCAGCTTAACGTGGTCCTCTCCATCGGTCAGAATGAAGTTGACACTACCAGTGAGCGTATTAAGTTCGTGAACGAAGCCTCTATCAGGCAGAAAAAATTAATTTTTGGTGATGCAAACATGGGATATGGGTATAAGTCTGGCTTTGTTGATGGTAAGAAATGTATGATAAAGGATCCGGAGCGAGAAGAAGCTGTAAACGCATTTTATAAATATTACCTCAAACATCACAGCAAAACTGCTTCCCTCCGATATATTCAGGAGAACTATGACGCAACCTTTTCATATGCCAATGTACGAACATTACTCTCCAGTGAATTCTACAAAGGGACTTATCGTGGTTTCCCCTACTGTCCTGCTTACCTTACGGAAAAGGAATGGAATGAGCTGCAGCGCATTTCGAAACGGAATATTGTGATTGCGCGCTCTGGACGCGTATATCTGTTTACCGGACTAATGCGTTGTCCTTTGTGCGGTCAGAAATTAGTCGGGACTGGCTGCTCCTCCATCATCAACCGCAAGACCTTGGAAAAACGCACCTACTGTTACTATCGCTGTAACAGGGCGATTATCGACCACATATGTACATACCGGCATAGAATGAGCCAGAACCTTGTAGAGAGTTATTTACTGGAACACTTAGAAGATGAATACGAAAAATACAAAATCCGTTGTGAAAATATTAAGAAAAAACAGAAACAAAAAAAGAAAACACGTACCCCGGAAAGTCTCCGGGACGAACTGGAACGCCTCAATAACCTTTACCAAAAGGGACGTATTACCTGGGACTACTACAATGAGGAATATGACCGAATAGAAAAAGAGTTAAATGTGCTCTCGTTTGTTCCCCCAGAAGAGGAATGTGATTATTCCTTTCTGGAAGAATTATTGAAAACAGATTTTAAAGATATTTACAAAAACCTGTCTCCACAGAACCGCCAGGCATTCTGGAGGTCCATCATACGAGAAATTTATTTGAACGAAGATAACACCATCAAAGGTGTGGATTTCTTATAGTCTGCCTTGTACTGAGTAGCGTATTCCAAATCCAGTGACAAGGGTTAAATCAATCCCTTCATCTGCAAAATACCCTTTTTCAATTGCAACATACTGGGGTGCATAAAAAATGGAATGGGCAACTTCATTTAAAGTAACGGAAGTCATATCCTTTGAAGCAACATTTCCACTGGTTGTTTCTTTCGTATCTGAACCACAGGCTGCAAGCACCATGGAAAATGTCAAAAATACGCAAATCAGAATCTTTTTCATAATATCCTCCAAAATCATTTCTGATTTAGCATATGATGGGGATAGTGAAATGTGACTCCTCTTTTTACAGGTTTTTACTATCTGATATATCCTGCTTCAAACGCTTTCTGTTTGTTGAATGCATACACCTCTGCAAATGCAGCTTCTTTATATGGATTTACATAGAATACATTAAGTAATCCAAAGGTGCAGGCTCCTAATAATTCCCATCCAATAAAGGACAAATCCATAACGAAAGCATCCATCTTGTGTCCATCCATCATTTGTTTACTGATTTTAAATACTTCCTGTCTATCCATTCCCGGATTTTCTGCAAGAATATATGGAATCATAAGATACTCATAGCGCTTGACAATTCCAGGGATAACAAAAAGCAAAGACCATAAACCTACAAACAAAGTCTGTAAAAACATGATTAACACAACATTTCCATAATTACCTGATTTGAAAATATCTAAAATATTGCCAATACTTGGACTAGAAGTCTGATTCAGAATAAAGAAACGCTTTCCTCCTACTTCCAGAACATTCTCCACAAACACCTCTAACAATAGGCCGACTACAGCAAAGAATAATGCCATTCCACCAACCAACATACCTATAAGAGGAATGCTCGGTGAATAATCGAATCCAGAGGAATACACCTCATAATTCGTCTGGTTTACCGTTGCATTAACACCTGAGTTACTACTGAAAAATAAAGTAACAATTCCCATGAGCAATGCAACTGCAACAGATGCACCATAATTTCTCCGAAAGGCCTGTTTCCCTCTAAATTTAAATTCCTGCCTGTTCCACATGAACTTATCCTCCTTTATGCTTTCCCTTGCTGTATTTTTTCATTCAAGTCATTCAAATACACCCATCGGTCCATTTTTTCCTCTAAAGCCTGTTCAGCCAATTCCCTTTCTGCCATCAGTTCTTTTAACTTGACAGAATTGGTTGCATTTGCCATCATTTCTGCATCCAGCTTCTCTACCTTCGCTTCTAGTCTGGCAATATCATCATCAATGGTTTCGAACTCTTTCTGCTCTTTATAAGAGAACTTCAACTTCACTTCCCGATTCTGTTTCCAATCATTTTTCGAAGCTGTTCTATCTGAAAGATTCTCACCTTTTTTCTTTATTATAATCTCTTCTTCTGGTTTTTCCAACTCTTTTCGGATTAAATAGTCGGAATAACCACCTTCTGACTGTCTGAGGACACCATCTCCCTCAAATGAGAAAATCCTGCCTACGGTACGGTCAAGGAAGTAGCGGTCATGGGACACAATAATAATAATTCCGTCAAAGTGATCCAGATAATCTTCCAGAATCGTCAGAGTCTGAATGTCTAAATCGTTTGTAGGCTCATCCAAAATCAGCACATTTGGTGCACTCATCAGTATACGCAGCAGATAAAGTCTCCGTTTTTCACCGCCCGAAAGCTTTTCGATTACCGACCACTGCATAGCTCCATCAAACAAGAACCTTTCCAGCATCTGGGAAGCTGTAATCTTGCCCTCAGAGGTAGTGATATATTCTCCCACTTCCTTCACATAATCAATGACACGCATGCTTTGATCCATATATTCATTTTCCTGTGAAAAATAACCCATACGAATCGTCTGTCCTACCTCCACACTTCCGGTGTCCGGTGGAACAATTCCGTTGATAATTTTAAGGAGCGTACTTTTTCCACATCCATTTGGCCCGATAATACCAATCCGGTCATGCTTCAGAAAAATATAACTGTAATCTGAAATCAGCACCTTTTCTCCGTAATGTTTAGAAATATGACTCACTTCTATGGTCTTATTTCCCATTCTTGAGGCCACAGAATCCAGCATAACCCTTCTTTCTTCCTGTACATCCTTCATTTCCTGCATGGCTTTAATACGGTCAATGTGTGCTTTCTGCTTAGTGCTTCTTGCCCTTGCACCACGATGAAGCCATTCCAGTTCTGTGCGAAGCAGGTTTTTTCGCTTCTTTTCTGTAGCAATTTCCATGTTCTGACGTTCTTCCTTCAGGCGCACGTACTCTGAATAATTCCCCGGATAATTATAGAGCTTTCCTTTGTCTACTTCAACAATCCGGCTGGCAACACGATCCAGGAAATAGCGGTCATGGGTTACCATCAGAATGGCTCCCCGGAACTGAATCAGATACTCCTCCAGCCACTCAGACATGGCATTGTCCAAATGGTTGGTCGGCTCATCCAGTACCAGAATATCCGCAGAAGTGAGAAGTGCATTGATTAAAGCAATCCGCTTCTTCTGACCGCCTGACATATGATCTACTTTTTCTTCATAATCTGTAAATCCAAGCTGGTTCAGCATAGCCTTGGCATCTGCCTCAATGGACCACTCATTCAGTTCATTTACATTCCCCTGAATGGCCGCTTTCAGAATCGTAGTTCCTTCCTCGAAAACCGGTGTCTGTGGCAGATAACAGATTTTCACATGGTTTCCCATGCTGATTTTCCCATCATCGTAAGGCTCCAGTCCTGCCACAATTTTCAACAAGGTGGATTTTCCCATTCCATTGACACCGATTACACCGATTTTTTCATTTTCATTAATGCCAAACGCAACATCGTCTAACAGCACACGGTCTGTATAAGACTTTGTCACATGTTCCATGGTCAGTAAATTCATTGTTTCTTTATCCTTTATACCTGATTTGCGTGGTAAGCCTCTGCCTCCGTCCACACATCAAATCCACTGCCTTTTAAAATGTCAATGACACGCAGTGGGTCATCGCATCGGATGACTGCAGATGCATCTACACCATTGGCAAATGCATACATATATTCTACGTTAATTTCACCGTCTACAATCTGGTGCATTGCTTTTGCAAGAGAACCTGTTGCATGAGGAACACGAAGGGCAACCACATCTGTCAGCATCGCTGTAATTCCTGCTTCTTTCAGAACTGCCCGTCCCTTCTGCGGATTACTTACAATCATACGCATCATACCATAATCCGCGGTATCTGCCATGCTGAGTGCTACAATATTTACATCATTGGCACCTAAGATTTGCAGAACTTCGTCCAGCCTTCCTGCTCTGTTTTCCAAAAATACCGATAACTGTTTGATTGTCATAATCTAATCCTCCTTAGCTGAGATTTCTACGGTCAATGACACGTTTCGCCTTGCCTTCGCTTCGTTCAATGGTCTTTGGCTCAACCAGTTTCACAACCACAGCCACACCAAGCGCCTGTTTCAATGCTTCTCCGATTCGTTTTCTCAGCGCTTCCAGCTGACTAATCTTATCTGAGAAGAAACTTTCATCTACTTCCACCATAACGGTCAGAATATCCATGTTATTTTCACGGTCTACAATCATCTGATAATGTGGTGCAACGCCACCGCCGAAATTAAGCAACGCAGTTTCAACCTGAGTCGGGAATACATTAACTCCACGAATTACTTTCATATCGTCGGTACGCCCCTTGAACTTGGAAATACGAGGTGTTGTTCTTCCGCAGTCACAAGTTCCGTAAGAAATACTTGTCAAATCCTTTGTGCGATAACGGATTAATGGCATTGCCTCTTTTGACAAAGTAGTAAATACCAGTTCTCCCACTTCTCCCTCGGCACAAGGTGTCTGGTCTGCCGGATTCAAAATTTCCGGATAGAAATGGTCATGATTGATATGTAAGCCCTTATGATGGATACAGTCCATAGCAACACCTGGTCCAAGGACCTCACAAAGTCCATAAATATCAAAACAATGAATATGTAAAATTTCTTCGATTTTGTGACGCATTTCTTCGGTCCATGGTTCTGCCCCGTGGATACCAACTTTAATTTTCAAACGGTCGATTATTCCTGCTTCCTGCATGGACTCGGCAAGATAAAGTGCATAGGATGGAGTACAAGCAAATGCAGTGGCGCCAAAATCTTCCATGCACATCATCTGTCTCTTGGTATTTCCCGCAGACATCGGAATCGACATAGCTCCCAGTGCACGGGCTCCCATGTCAAGTCCCATTCCTCCGGAAAATAATCCATATCCATAGCATACATGAAGTCTGTCCTCTGCCGTCAGTCCTGCCATTGTAAGACATCTGGCTACACACTCTCCCCAAAGGTCTACATCATTCTGTGTGTAGGATGCAAGCGTAAGCTTTCCTGTAGTGCCTGAAGTTCCCTGCACTCTGGCTACCTTTTCCGGTGGAACTGCCAGCAGACCAAATGGATAATTAGCACGTAAATCTTCTTTGGTAGTAAATGGAAGCTTGTTAATATCTTCGATTCCTTTGATATCTCCCGGTTCCAGTCCCATGCCTTTCATTTTCTCTGTATAAAATGGTACGGTCCCATATACGCGATTTACCAGGTCAACCAGTTTTTTACTCTGAATTGCCATCATTTCATCTCTGCTGGCGCATTCCATTTTGGTGTCTCTAATTCTTTCTGTCCATTCCATGCTCTTTTCTCCATGTTATTTCTTTTTATAATTTACATCTTTTTATAAATTAAAGCCTGCCTCAAAAGCTTTTTTATTGATTTCAATGGTCTTTGGCGGAACCGTCCGCTCAATGACATCAAACCACTGCTCTTTCGTAAAGTCCATATGCTGGGCAGCCACTCCAAGTACCACCAGATTAAATGTTCTTGGATTGCCAAGCTTCTTCGCTTCTTCTGTCGCATTTACTGCATATACTTTATATTCTTTCTCCAGCTCTTCCAGAATTCCTTCCGGATAAGAAGCTGCTCCGATTACAACCGGCATTGGATCGATTCTCCAGTCATTTACAACCAACGCCCCATTCGGCTTCAGGAAATGCGCATATCGGAGTGCTTCCAGTCGTTCAAATGCAATCAGTACATCTGCCTGACCTTCTTCCACAATTGGCTCTGCCACCTTTTCTCCATACCGGACGAAAGTAACTACACTTCCGCCTCTTTGTGCCATTCCATGAACCTCTGACAGCTTCACATCATAACCTCCTGCAATTGCCAGTCCTCCGAGAACACGGCTGGTAAGCAAGGTACCTTGTCCACCCACACCTACAATCATAATATTTTTTGTCTGCATGTCTTATACCTCCTCTACCAGATTGGCTGCACCGAATTTGCACAAGGAGTTACATAATCCACATCCGGTACACATGGTATCATCAATCACGATTTTCCCATCTTTTCCTTTTGTCATGGCAGGACATCCCGGTTTCATACACATTCCGCAGCCTTTACATTTGTCTTTATCCACACGATAAAGTGGCTTCTTCGCTTTACTGAGCAATACACATGGTGTTTTCGTGATAATCACGGAAACCTCGTCCCTTGCTACTTCCTCTTTGACAGTCTTCTCCAGAAGTTCTATATCAAAGGCATTAACTTCCACCACATGTTTGACACCAATGGCACGACACAGTCCCGGAATATCAATGGCCCAGGTTTCTTCACCCATAAGGGTTTTTCCCGTGGCTGCATGATCCTGATGTCCGGTCATTCCGGTGGTAGAATTATCCAGAATCATGACCGTTCCTGTAGCTTTGTTATACATCATATTCATCAGGGAATTAACACCTGTATGTAAAAATGTAGAATCTCCGATCACTGCCACCCAGTTCTTAACATAGTCTTTTCCTTTTGTCTTCTCCATACCATGCAGCGTAGAAATGCTTGCGCCCATACAGACACAGGTATCAACTACACTAAGCGGGGCAACTGCACCAAGGGTATAACATCCGATATCTCCTGCAGCGTGCAGACCTAATTTCTTCAGCACATAATATACACTTCTATGTGGACATCCCGGACATAAGATTGGTGGACGTCCTGGTGCCTGTGCAGGATTTTTTAATTGTAAATCTTCTTTTAAAATAGCCTTGCGGATCATGTTGGCGCTGTATTCACCCTGAACGGTAAATATTTCTTTTCCGATAACTTTGATTCCCCAGGATTTCACCTGTTCCTCAATGACGGGCTCTAATTCTTCTACCACATAAAGTGTATCCACCTTCTGGGAAAAATCCGCAATCAGCTGTTTCGGAAGTGGGTTTACCATACCAAGCTTTAATACTGACGCATTCGGAAGTGCCTCTTTCACATACTGATAAGGAATTCCACTTGTGATCACACCGATACGGGTGTCGTTCATTTCTACCCGGTTGATATCCATTGTATTGGCAGCCTCTGCCAGTTCCAGATTGCGTTTTTCTATTTCTATGTGTCTGAGCTTAGCATTTCCCGGCATCATGACATTCTTCTGAATGTTTTTTACATATGGCTTATCTTCTACTTCTTCCCGGTCATGCAGTTCCACAAGCCCTTGAGAATGTGCAAGTCTAGTCGTCGTTCTTAAGATAACCGGGCGGTCAAACTGCTCACTGATTTCATATGCACGTTTCACAAAATCCTTTGCTTCCGCACTGTCCGATGGTTCTAACACCGGAAGCTGCGCGGCTCTGGCAATCATGCGGGTGTCCTGCTCGTTTTGTGAGCTGTAAAGTCCCGGGTCATCTGCCACCACCATCATAAGTCCTCCATTAACGCCCATATAAGAAACCGTATAAAGAGGATCTGAAGCTACATTCAGTCCTACATGCTTCATGCATGCCATAGATCGGACTCCGGAAATACTCGCGCCTATAGCCACCTCCGTAGCTACCTTTTCGTTTGGCGACCACTCTGCATAAACATCTTCTTTATATTTCACCAGCGACTCACTGATTTCTGTACTTGGAGTCCCCGGATATGCTGCGGAAACCTTGACCCCTGCCTCGTAAGCGCCACGGGCAATGGCTTCATTTCCCAGCATGATTACTTTTTTTCCTGACATATCACAATCCGTCCTTTCGTCATAAATACCTATATATCCCATGATAGCACAAAACTTTCGCGAATTAAAGCATCAATTTGTGAAGTCAAACAAGGATAGCTGATTAGACTGCGGAAGATCACCAAACAATCCCATTTTATCCATAAATTCTACTACTGTCTTACTGATTTTTGTCCGCTGGATAAAGTCATCCTTGGACAGATACGGACCGTCTTTCGCTGCAATTTCCACTGCTTCTGCAGCCTTATCACCCATACCTTCAATTGTATTAAATGGTGGAAGCAGTTTATCTCCTACAACCTGAAATTTCTTCGCTTTCGACTTATAAATATCAATGGGTAAGAAATCAAATCCCCGGGCATACATTTCCATGACATTTTTCATGTCCTTTAATGTATCCTGTTCTTTCTTACTAAGTTGCCCCTGCTCGTCACGCTTTTTATAATCTTTATAATGATAGAGCAGATTTTCCTTGCCCTGTCCCATCAGTTCATAAGAAAAAGCAGACGCACGGATTCCAAAATATGCTGCATAGTAGGCAAGTGGATAATTAATCTTACAATATGCAATGCGGTAAGCCATCATGACATAAGCCGCTGCATGGGCTTTCGGGAACATATACTTAATCTTCTCACAGGACCAGACATACCAGTCCGGCACTCCGTGTTCTGCCATATCCTTCTTGAACTCCGGCCATTCCTTACATTTTCCTTTGGCAACGGTTCCTTTACGCACACGTTCCATGATAGTGAAGGATTCCTCACTGTCCAGTCCCTTATTAATCAGATAGGTCATAATATCATCACGGGTACAAATAGCGGTAGAAATGGTCGCCTTTCCCTCTTCAATCAGAGTCTGTGCGTTTCCAAGCCACACATCCGTACCATGTGACAGACCAGAAATACGAATCAAATCGGAAATCTTCTTCGGCTTGGTATCCACTACCATCTGAATAACGAAGCCTGTACCGAATTCCGGGATTCCAAGGCATCCAACCGGGCAGCCGTCAATATCCTCCGGCTTGATTCCAAGGGCACTGGTATCGGAAAAGAGAGACATGACCCCTTTATCATCCAGAGGAATATCCGTAGCCCGGAAAATCTTGTTCACACCATCATATTCATTATCCATAGAATCGGAATTAATCAGTTCTTCCAAAGTCTTAATCATGGTCGGATCATCGTGTCCCAGAATATCCAGCTTCAACAGGTTGTGGTCGA
>CAJMSZ010000061.1 GCA_905216215.1 uncultured bacterium
AGCGTACATTTCGCAATCTGGGAGAGGCAACAAGAGAAACCATCCAATTTACAAAGAATACATGGGGCTATATGCCGATTAAAATACATGTGGACGGAGAATTTATTCAGATTACAAGGGATACATTCTCGACAGATGATTTTGTGGGAAATCAGTTTGAGATAAGTTATATTATTCATCCGGAAAAGACCCATGCGGGCAAGAATTTTGGGATTATTTCTTTCGAAACCCCTTATGAAGTTTTAAAATACGAAGTTCAAGTAGTGAACCATAAAAATCACGAAGAAGACAGAAGGGACGCAGATATCATTCTTGCGTCTACACTCAAGAGTTTCCTTTCGGCGGAGGCCGGTAAGCAGACGATGAAAGCCTGGGCGGAGGAAGCGCGACAGAATTTATCCGGACTTAATATTTATACAGAAAATGCAGATGTTTATCCACTGCTGGATGCGCATATGCATCTTCTTTGCAACGAAGAAAAAGAAGCGGCTTCTATTTTGGAGGATTATAATTATACACGTTCTCTTTTGGGAAAAGAAAATCTGGTTGCGATTTATTATCAGTACTTACTTGCAAAACTGAAGAAGAGTGGGAGCTATGTAAATCGGGCTGTAGAAGAAATTAATAAGGCATATATGAAGCGGCCGAAGTCATGGGAGCTTGTGTGTATGATGATAGAGCTGGACCCGGAATATAGAAATTATACGAAGCGGTTAAATGTACTGGAACGGCATTATAATAATGGGGCAAATCAGGTGCTCTTGTATTGGCTTGCATATAAGTGTTTCCTGGAACATCCGGCGACTTTGAAAAAGCTCTCTTCTTTTGAAATTCAGATATTAAATTTTGCTGTGAAGCATCATTTGATGACGAAAGAAATTGCTTTGTATATGGCGAATCTAGCCACTCAGCAGAGAAGCTACGACAAGCGCCTGGGACGTCTGTTATGTGCTGTGTATGATATTTTCCCGGACACAATGATTCTGACAGCTATATGTACGGTATTGATTCGTGGAAATTGTACAGGCAGGGAATATTTTGAGTGGTATGAGAAGGCTGT
The DNA here is from genome assembly GCA_905216215.1 of uncultured bacterium. Lineage (GTDB taxonomy): Bacteria > Bacillota > Clostridia > Lachnospirales > Lachnospiraceae > Allocoprococcus. The sequence continues at coordinate 1,061 of CAJMSZ010000061.1, forward strand.
GGAAGAGGATTTAAAGATTGCACAGCTCTATGAGTACTATATGATGTCAGTAGATGAACGGCAGTTGAAGAAAGAATTTCCGAAATCTGTTTATTTATATTTTATGCATGGAAATACACTGGATTATCGGAAGGCTGCTATTTTGTATGCAAATGTCATTTTGTTTGTAGAGGAAACGGGTGAACTCTATGACATGTATCGGGAACAGATGGGACGATTTGCTTCGGAACAATTAGAAAAGCTCAGAATTAATGAGGCACTTCGTGTTATTTACAAAAGATGCTGTAAAGAACAGGATATGACCATAGAACAGATGCGCTCTATGTATGCGATTTGCCATGCCTATGAAGTGAAGACAACAGTCAAAGATATGGCTTATGTCATTGTAATAGATGCGGATGGAAAGATTTCCCAACGGGTACCGTATAGTCAGGAAGGAACCATTGTCTTCTTGTATCATCAGGAAGAACGAATAGTATGGGAGTCAAAGAGCGGACGTCATTATGTGGATTCTATTCCTTATGACACATTGCGACTGTTTTTTGAAAGCCGGTACGTGGATATGTGCAGGCGACTGGAAGAACAGGATGAAGAGAAAGTACGCAAGCGGGAAAAAGAAGAACTGACCTGGAATAAAATCTGTGAAATGGGAATCGACTGTTTTGAAGAAACGGAAGTGTTCAAAATATGCAGTATGCGAGTGCGGGATAATGGATACGAAGAAAATGAACTTCTGACAGAATTTTGCTTTGAACTTCTTAAGAAGGAACAATTCGATAAAGCGACCCTAACTTATCTGGTGGAGTATTATTGTGGACCAACGGTTGATATGAAACGTTTGTGGCATGTTGCACAGGAATATGAGATTCCTACCTATAAGCTGTCAGAACGAATTATTACCCAGATGCTTTTCTCAGAAATGATGTTTGGAGAAGAGGAAATTTTTGCTGATTATTATGAAGGAAAGACCTATTTCCGACTGAAACAGGCATATCTTGCATACGTCTCAAGGGAGTATGTAGTAAATGGACGTCAGGTAACGGGATGCGTATTTGTGATTATTGCAAATGAATACCGAAAAGGGGAAGATTTACCTGATGTCTGCAAAATTGCATTGCTGAAATATTATTCTGCGCGCGAAATCCATCAGGGTATTGAAAAGATGCTTCGGGGATTTCTGCGTGAAATGTGTGAAAAACAATTATATTTTTCGTTTTATTTAAACTATTCGGAGTCGTGGCTGCGCGAGGTCCAGTTATATGACAAGAGCATGATTGAGTATCACGCGAGAGTAGGCAGTAAAGTGACGATTTCATACCAACTGCTTAAGGATGGAAAGGAAAGCCTGAATTATCAGCACGAAGCTTTGCTGCCATCTTATGAAGATACTTATATTAAAACACTAGTATTATTTGCAGATGAAACATTGCGGTATTATTTTACGGAAACTCATGGAGATGAAGTGAAAGTGACGGAAAAACAGATATATGAGCCGAGAAAAATGCGCGCTATTGGTCGGTATGGAAGAATAAACGATATGTTACAGATGGATGAGGAAAAAATGCAAAAGGCCATGGCAAAATACTGGGAAGAGAATTTGCTTGCAGAAGAAATTTTTAAAGCATATTAAGGAGGAAAAGCATGGCTCAGGGAAAAATTATAGGGTATGATATTAACTCCAAAGTGTGTCAGATAAGTGTATTTGACGAAGAAAATGGAGAACCGGAAACGGTTGAGATTGGAAGAGATAATTATCAGATTCCTATGGCGGTGAATTACTATAAAGGAGAGTGGACTTACGGAAAAAATGCAATCCGTATGGATAGCGTGAAAGACAGTACTCTGGTAGAAGACATTTTTGAAAAAGCGCTCAAACATGAAAAGGTAACCGTTGGAGATGAGGAGTATGATTCGGTGTGGATTCTGGCTGAGTTTATGCAGCAGACACTGAGGAATTTTGAAGAAATAGACCAAATTGTTTTCACGGTTCCATCGATGAACGAAGATATTCGCTATCTGCTGAAGGGAATGGGACAGAAACTGGGTATTTCCAAGGAAAAGATTTATGTCCAGGACTACAAGGAAAGCTTTTGCCATTACATGTTCAATCAACCGAAAGAATTGTGGCAGTATGAGGCAGCTTTATTTTACTGTGACAGGAATGTCATTCGGGCATATATGCTTCGGGAACTGAAAACGGGTACCAAAACAAGCGGAAAGGAATGCTTTGTTACGGTAGAAGAAGTGGCGGATGCGGAAATGGAAGAACTGGAGCAGGTTTATCCTGCGCTAAGCATTGAAAAAGGACGAGCTGCAGATGAACATTTCAGACGGTTTATCCAAAATGTTTTTAATAAAAAATCTATATCTTCAGTCTTTCTTACCGGAGATGGTTTTGAAAATAACTGGTATCCGAATTCTCTCCGAGTTCTTTGCAATGGACGCAGAGCATTTATGGGAAACAATCTGTATAGCAAAGGGGCCTGCTATACAGCGCTGGATAAAGCGGAAAATATCATGGATGGTCTGGTTTACCTGGATGATTCTAAACTTACAGATCAGATCAGTATCAAAATGCGGGTTTCCGGAGAAGAAGTACTTTACCCATTGGTGACTTGGGGAGCTCATTGGTATGAGTCTGATAAAGAATGGGAAGTTTTGATGGAAAATAATGAAGATATAGAATTGTATATTGATTCGCTATCTACCGGAAAACGCAGAACGGAGACAATTTCCTTGAAGGGACTTCCGGAACGTTCCAATTACGCATTAAGACTTCGAATCAGTACGATGTTTTTGAATGACAAAATGTGTAAGATAACATTTGAAGATGTGGGATTTGGAGAGTTCTTTTCACCTACCGGATTTAGCGTAGAAAAGGTGATTGAGTTAGGAGGCAGCAATGGGCAGTTTAATTCTTTGTCATAGAAAAAGAGCCAAACATCCTTACGAGGTTTCGCGCATTCATAAACATATTTACACAATTGAAGAGTTGTGTTATTACCTGTGCAATAATTTGTATTTGATTGACTATACGATTATGAATGAACAGCTCTGCCATTGGATTGCAGATGAACTGGAGCTGGAGAATATGGCTGATGCATTGATTAATGTGCTGCGAAATCAGGGTACAGTCGAACAATTTGTACTGAAAGTCTTAGAAGAGGCAAAAATCTACACCCCGGGCGAATTGGCGCATATTCAGAATGTATTGCAAAAGCTTAAGAATCAAAAAGATGTAGAACGTCAGAAATTCAAAGCGGATAAATTGATGGAGAGCGGAGAGCTGGAGTCTGCTATTTTAATTTATATTTCCATTGTGAATGGCGAGTGGGACATGTCTATGGATAAGCGATTTTATGGACGTGTATATGCCTGCCTGGCTGCTGCTTATGGGAAATCTTTTCTGTACGAAGAGGCAGCGAATATGTATGAAAAAGCATACAAGCTCTGCGAAGATGAAGGAATGTTGGAAAGCTATCTGTATGCATGCGGCAAGTATATGCCTGTAGAAGAATATCAGAAGATGGTACGACAGAATCAGACACTTTTGGAACTGGATAATATGCTGGCAGAACGAACAACGAGAATCAGAGAAAAAAAACACCAGAAATTCACAAGAGAGTTATTGGAAGAATGGAAGAATGCTTATCGGAAAGAATAGATTTTACAGGTGTTTTTTACAAATATGCTAATGATGAATTTATTTATTGAAAAAAACTATAAGAAATAACGAAAAAATCTATAATCAGGACTAGCATTTTTTATTAAGCTATGCTATAATGACGATGTCAAAAAGAGTGCCTTTGCTATTTTTTTGACAAGAGGAATTAATGTAGGGTAATCTTTTCTGTGAGAGAACTGTATGATGTATGTAGATGCATTGCCAAAGTCGCCGAAGGGGCAAGTTTTTCTTGGGTAACAAGCGTTCTAAGAAGAATGAAACTCTCAGGCAAAAGGAGTGGAAAAGAGTCTACACTCTGAATCCAGACTTATAGATGTGGAAACAGAAGGGGCAATGAGACTAGAACGTTTTTATTGCTTCTTTTTTTGACAAGGGTGGCACATGTATAAGGAGACAGAGAAAAGGAAAATCTAATTTGGAAGGTAACAAGATGGAAAAGCGATTTATAATTATTACGAACAACAGTATGGTGAGAGATGAGCTTTCGGCTAACTATCAAGTAGAGTATGAGGATATCTCTTATGAGGATGTACTTAGAAAAGTTCGTGACAGAGTTTATGCGGGACACAAGCTTCTGACACATCCGTTGTCTGGAAGTGTAAAACCGAATGAGACTCCATACAAATCGGTCATGATATCAACGGAACCGGAAAAACTGGATTTGGAATCAGTGGAAATTATAGAACGTGCAATTCATTCATGTGCGAAGTTCGAATTCAGATCGGATAAGTACAAACCGGAAGTGTATGAAGATTTCCGCACGATTGACTTTACTCTTATTTCAAGTGCAATTCCGTCAACGGATTTTTTATAAAGTGAAATGAGAGACAAAAGAGGCAACTAAAGCGTAAAGCTTTTGACATGCAAATCATTTATTTAAGGAGGGAATTTACAGTGAAGTTAGAAATGGGTCATATTTTCATTAATGACATTCAGTTTGGTGAAGTTTCCAAGATCGAAAATGGAGTACTTTATGTTTCTGAAGATGCTGTAAGAGAAATCGTTCTTGAGGACGAAAAAATTAAGAGTGTAAGCTTTGACATCGCAAAACCAGGCGAAAGCGTACGTATCACACCAGTTAAAGATGTTATCGAACCACGTTGCAAAGTAGAAGGAAGAGGAGGAATCTTCCCGGGAGTAATCGCTAAAGTAGATACAGTTGGATCTGGTAAAACTTATGCGTTAAAAGGAATGGCAGTTGTAACAGCTGGTAAAATTGTTGGTTTCCAGGAAGGTATCATTGATATGACTGGACTTGGAGCGCAGTACACACCATTCTCTAAATTAAACAACTTTGTTATGGTTTGCGAACCAATTGACGAAATCAAACCACATGACTATGAAAAAGCGGTTCGTCTTGCTGGATTCAGAGTAGCTTGCTACCTTGGAGAATTAGCTCGTGATTTAACACCAGACGAAACAAAAGTTTATGAAACATATGGCATTATGGAAGGAAAGGAAAAATTCCCTAATCTTCCACGTGTAGCTTATGTACAGATGTTACAGAGCCAGGGACTTCTTCATGACACATACGTATATGGCGTAGATGCTAAGAAGATTGTTCCAACAATTCTTCATCCAACAGAAGTTATGGATGGTGCTATTGTTTCTGGTAACTGTGTATCAGCTTGTGACAAGAACCCAACATATGTACACTTAAACAACCCAGTTGTTCACGACTTATTCGAAGAACACGGTAAAACAATCAACTTTGTTTGTCAGATCATCACAAATGAAAATGTTTTCCTTGCAGACAAAATGCGTTCTTCAGACTGGACAGCTAAACTTTGCCGTTTCTTAGACTTAGATGCTGTAATTGTATCTCAGGAAGGATTCGGAAACCCAGATACTGACCTTATCATGAACACAAAGAAGATTGAAGCAGAAGGCGTTAAGACTGTAATCATCACAGATGAATATGCTGGACGTGATGGAAAATCTCAGTCACTTGCTGACGCAGATCCAGCAGCAGATGCAGTAGTAACAGGTGGTAATGCTAACCAGTTAATCACACTTCCAAAACTTGATAAAGTTATCGGAACATTAGATTATGTTAACGTTATCGCAGGTGCCAGCGACCATACTCTTCATGAAGATGGAACACTTGAAGTTGAACTTCAGGTATTAACTGGCGCAACAAACGAAACAGGATTCAACTTGTTGAGTGCACGATAGAAAGGGAGGACGTATCGTAATGAGTAAGATTAAAGTTGTACATTATATCAATCAGTTCTTCGCTAATATCGGTGGAGAAGAAAAAGCAGATTACCCTGCTGAACTTCGCGTAGGCGAAAAAATTGGTCCAGGGCTTGCATTAGAACAGAAATTCGGAGAAGAAGCAGAAATCGTAGCTACTATTATCTGCGGTGACTCTTACTTCAATGAAAACCTTGACAAGGCTAAAGCTGAAATCCTTGCAATGGTAAAAGAACAGAAACCAGACGTATTCGTAGCAGGACCGGCTTTCAATGCTGGACGTTACGGTGTTGCTTGTGGAACAGTTTGTGATATGGTTCAGGAAGAACTTGGTATCCCAGCTGTAACAGGTATGTACGTTGAAAACCCAGGTGCTGATATGTTCAAGAATAAGGTATACACATGCCCAACAAAGAACAGCGCAGCTGGTATGAGAGATGCTGTATCTAAGATGGCTCCACTTGCTCTTAAACTTGCTAAGGGTGAAAAGATTGGTGCTTCTTGTGAAGATGGATATATGCCAAACGGAACACGTGTAAACTTATTTGAAAAAGAACGTGGATCTAAGAGAGCAGTTAAGATGCTTCTTAAGAAACTTGCTGGCAAACCATTCGAAACAGAATTCCCAATGCCTTCATTCGACAGAGTTGAACCTGCAAAAGCTATCAAAGATCTTAGCAAAGCTACAATCGCTCTTTGTACTTCAGGTGGTATTGTACCAAAAGGAAACCCAGATCACATCGAATCTTCAAATGCTACAAGATACGGTGAATATGACATCACAGGCGTTATGGATCTTACAGAAGAAACATACGAAACAGCTCATGGTGGATATGACCCAGTATACGCTAATGAAGATGCAGACCGTGTACTTCCAGTAGACGTTCTTCGTGAAATGGAATCTAAAGGAATTATTGGAAAATTACACAACAAGTTCTACACAACAGTTGGTAATGGTACTGCAGTTAAATCTGCAAGAGCATTCGCTGATGAATATGCTCAGAAGTTAATCGCTGACGGTGTAGATGCAGTTATCATGACTTCTACTTGAGGTACCTGTACACGTTGCGGTGCAACGATGGTTAAAGGTATCGAAGCTACAGGTCTTCCAGTAGTTCATTTATGTACAGTTACTCCAATCTCTATGACTGTTGGAGCTAACAGAATCGTACCTACAATCGCTATTCCTTATCCACTTGGAAATCCAGCACTGGATAAAGATGAAGAATATGCATTACGCTACAAGATTGTAGAAAAAGGCTTACAGGCTTTATGTACAGAAGTTGACGGACAGACAATTTTTGAATAATTTTTAAAATTATGAAATAAATAAAGCTTAATTAAAAAGGAGAATACGTTATGAGCAAAGTTTATGACGTGATCGTCCTCGGAGCAGGACCAGCAGGATTATCTGCTGGTCTCTATGCAGGACGTGCTCGCCTCTCAGTATTGATTATTGAAAAAGGCCAGGACGGTGGACAGATCGCCATCACAGATGAAATCGAAAATTATCCAGGACAGACAGTAGAAGGTGAAAGCGGTCCTTCTCTTATCGCTCGTATGACACAGCAGTGCGCTAAGTTCGGTTGTGAACGTGTTTCTGACACAATTACAGAAGTAGAACTTGACGGAGAAGTAAAGGTTCTTAAGAGCTCTAAAGAAGAATACCGTGCTAAAGCCGTAATTATCGCTACAGGTGCTTTTGCAAGACCAATCGGCTGCAAAGGCGAAAGAGAATTCTTAGGTAGAGGTGTTTCTTACTGTGCTACCTGCGATGCTAACTTCTTTGAAGATTTCGAAGTATTCGTAGTTGGTGGTGGAGATTCTGCTGTAGAAGAAGCTATGTATCTTACAAAATTTGCAAGAAAAGTTACTATCATTCACAGACGTGATGAACTTCGTGCTGCTAAATCTATTCAGGAAAAAGCATTCAAGAACGAAAAACTTCACTTTATGTGGGATACAGTAGTAGAAGAAGTTGGCGGAGACGGCATGCTTTCTACTATGAAGGTTAAAAATGTTAAGACTGGTGAAGAAACAGTTATTAATGCAGACGAAGAAGACGGATTAATGGGTGTATTCGGATTTATCGGAACACTTCCTAATACAAAAATCTTCGAAGGAACAAACCTTAAACTTGATGAAAGAGGATACATTCCTACAGACGCTGACATGCACACAAATATTCCAGGTGTATTTGCAGCTGGTGATGTACGTGTTAAGAGTTTCCGCCAGGTTGTTACAGCAGCAGCAGATGGTGCTATTGCAACAAAACAGGCTGAAGAATATCTCAATAGTCTTGAATAATAATCTTTTATACTAGGAGGAACAGTAAAATGTTAGATGTAGATAAGAATACGTTTAAAACAGAAGTATTAGA
>CAJMSZ010000062.1 GCA_905216215.1 uncultured bacterium
TTATCATAAGTATATAAAAGTGTCTTAAATCTTCGAATATCAAATTGCTAACAGGTATTGACGGCAGATCGCAACGGGGTTATTATTACTCTGTATAGTTACGCGGACGTTTCACGTAATCGGGTGTTTATTCTTCCAGACTGTGCGAAGCTATGCGGGCTTTGTTTGTAATCGCTCCGGCGGTATTATCTCTGTACGCTTGTTTGGGCGGTTGTGCCTTAAATACTTATATAACGCCGTATTTGGATTTTTAAGCGAGTTTTATGTAATTCCTGTATATTTTACCAATGAAGCGTAAAAAACGCTTTTAAACGCATTTTGTAACGTTTTGCTAGAATTAGTTTTGATTCTGGCTGTGTCTGGCGCTGGTTCTACGCTTCCGCAGCTGCTCCCGGTCTGCTTCCGGGTTATCCCTGGCAGGCTGTGTTATTGGCTCCGGTTTGTCAGATCATACAGGGCGGCGAGGCTTCCGCGGGTTCCTAGCGACGGCCCGTTACTGATCGGCTGGCGGTTTCCGGGGCGGTCCCGGGATGGGGCAAGGGTACCAAAGGAATGTACCACAAGTCAGAAACAGCATCAAAACCGATCCGGTTTGAACTGGGAAAATCTGAAAAAAATCGCAGAAATCTGAAACTAATTCAGACCTGCGACTTTTTTATGTTTGTGCATTTTGTATATAAATTCCTATAACGTATCTCGGCGTGATGTAAATTTTTATTTCATTACATTCAATTCATCTTTTCCAGTCATGTTTCTTCGCCCCACAATACTGAAAAGTCTGCTTCGGCGTTTCTTCTGCCGACCGGTTTCTTTGTTCCTTCGTTTTGCTGATCCGCTACTGACTGTTCCCATGGTCCTTCCTTTCTGAACATCTCCTTCATGTTCTGGCTACGTGAATTGAGGTTTATTATTGGTATATCTACATTGAGTTCGTCCGGTACGATGCCAACGATCACAACCTTTGTTGGCTCTATTGCGTCTAGCATTTCCTTGAAATTCTCACAAAATTCCAATCTGGCAGACTTAGACCGCACTCTCCCGTTGGTGCAACATGATACAGTGCTTCTGTGCGGCGTACCATCGAAAATCCACGGTATTTCCTTTGGACTGATAACATTTACCGATGGTATGATATTAACGCCTAAAAGGGCAAAATAGAAGCCCAGGGCATGATTTCTATATAAGTTATAGATATTTAGTGCTGTTGGCATTCCAGAAGCAATCGTGAAATCCGGACTGCAAACTGAATGGAAACATTTGAAATGTTCTACGTACTGATCCGGTTGATTCCATACCTGCAGAAAACTTTTATCGTCAATATAAAAATTCACCGTCAGGTCCTTATGTCCTTTCAATGATCTGGATTTTGAAGAAACGAAATCTATACTTTTCTTCGGCGCCAGCTGTATCGGTGGAATAACTGGTATCTGGTACGGACCATCCAACTCTGCACCGGTTATCAGGTATTCTTTCATTACATCATATGCGGTATGTATCAAAACATCACCTCCATACAACCATATTAACATAATTTTGGCAACAAAAAAAGACCGCATTTCTGCCGTCTACGATGATTTTACCTGTGTCTCACACACAAGCTTTCCTCCTATGGTTTTAATTCGAATATTTGTTCTGTTCCCTAGCCTGTTCCCTCGGCTATTTTACATACCCCTAAAAAGCACAAAAAACCTTGATTTTTCAAGGTTTTCGTTAGCAGCCAGTACGGGAATCGAACGTATCTTTAAACTGCTATCCTTCCCATAAAATCAACATTTCTAACTTTTCCAGGGTGTTCCTTTTTGTTCCCTAGCTGTTCCCTCTTTAAAAAAATGACCAAAAACTATCTCGATACTACCATAAATTCATCTATGCTGTCCATGATTTTTTGCTTTTTTTGAAGATTCTTTCGGTCTCGGTGATAATAAGTTTCTGAACATGAGATGTTGGCGTGGCCCATTTGTGATATTACCATCTGGTTATCTACGCTGTGGTCTAAGAGGATTGTACAATAGGTTTTTCGTATTTTGTGCGGTGATTTTTGAACGCATCCAGTGTTCTTGCATACTGTCCGGAGCCGGTTCCTAAACGAATAAGTGTTCAATCGTTTCCCATCTTTGAAAAATATATATTCGCAGAACGCCGACATGTTTCTGAGCTTCTGCAATATCCATACGCATCCTTGAGGAACCACTACATTTCTTACGCCTGCTTCGGTTTTCGGAAAGTCTTTGACTTCAAAAATTCCTTTATGATTCTCAAAGTGTCTTACTTCAGTTCTTCGGATTCTGATTATGCCGGTGTTCGAATCCCAATCTTCCCATTTTAAAGCACTTAGTTCCCCGACCCTCAAACCGGTTACGAACATAAGCAATATTCCAAAATTTACCATGTCCTGATTTTCTTTTAGGTATTCTACGATTCTTTTCATTTCCGCATCATTAAAAACTTCCTTAGAGTCTTCTTTAATGCTTTTCTTGAAAGATTTATCGGTGACATCCAAATCGTAGAACAATTCCTGTACATTCCAGTCAATCAGTTTGTTACGCTTCGCCCATTTCAATGTGCCTCTGGTAATCGTCTTAAGATTGCAGAAAGCTTTTGCGGTTAGATTATATTCACTGATCTGTTCTTCCAGGAAGTTACTAACATCTTCTGGTTCAATACTTCTAATTTTTTTCTCGCCAAGTATTCCGAAAAACCGGTTGAAATCCTGATGGTATCTCTGGTAGGTTTGCACAGATATTTTTTTCAAATCAAACTTACGCTGCGCCCAGTCTTCAAATATACTCTTGATCTTTGGATTTTCAACCTTTTCCCTATGGGTTTTGACAATCAAATCTTCTAAATCCTGTTTAGACCTGCGTTTGAATACTTTTTTCTGTCCAGTTTCATCATAAGTCATACGGATTTTCCAGTATCCGTCAGATGCTTTCCACATGCTGTCTCTGTATTCTTTTAATATTTCTTCTCTTTTATTCATTTCAATTTGCTCTTGTATGTGAGACAAATTGATGATACCATTCTCAATTGCATATTTCAAGTCGTCATTATTCATAAAAAAATAAGGAGGAACCGGGATATCCTTTCGCTGGCCAGCGGTTCCTCGTTCCTCCTTTCTTTCATACATAATCAAAAATATTCATCTGTCCTTCCGGCATATCATCTTCGAGATTGAAGAATTTACAGGCAATGAAATTCCCATGCCAGTCCCGATTACCGCCGTACATCAGACATTTCTCCTTCTTTCCATCCCTATAGAATCTACATTCAGAGCACTTATGCTGATACGCAGTTCCTCCGGAACGTCTGTACATTTCACTTATTGTTCTCATTTATGCATCCCCTGTATCATTTCTACTCTGATGTGCTGTGCTATATGTTCCCGGACAGATTCTTCTGGAAATGGAATTTCAAGTGACCGTTCCAGAATCCTATTTGTGATTCTCTCATCGTATTTCAATTCTGCTATCTGGCAGTTACTTGTGAATATAGTAACTTTCCTGTCAACATATCGCCCGTTGATAATGCTATAGAATCTTTCGTTAATCCAGTCCTTGCCAGAATCAGCGCCGAAATCGTCAATAATAAGGATTTCTGTTCTGGACAAATCATCTATCAACTTTCCCTCCGTATTCCCTTTGTCTCCCCATGTGTTCTTGATCTCATCGAGGATTCTTAGGGACGTGGTGAACTTGACTGGCTTCTGGTATTTCTTCATAATCTCATTCGCCAAGCTGCATACTGTTTTGGTTTTGCCAGAACCTTTTGCATTTGAGAAAAGGTATAGCCCTATTCCTTTCTTTTGCATATCAGGAAGATTTTTAAACCAGTAATTTACCGCCTGAGCCGCCTGAGAAAATACTTTTCGACTCTCGGCGTTCAAATATACACTTGACTTCAAATCATTGAAATTTGAGCCTTTAAACACGTTTGGAAGCTCTGCAAATTTTAATTGATTTTCAAGGATTGTTCTCTTTCTGATTCCACAAGGGCATTCCTCACAATAAGGAATACCACTTGCGTCTCTTACCCATCTCCACCCGCTGTCCCCGCATTCAGGGCATTCAAGCGAACGGGGTGTCTGATTCTTCTCCGTTCCATTCTCCAAGCGGGATGATTGGTTCGACATTTCTTTGAGCTGCGCCAGTTCCATTTCGCATATCCTCCCTGTTATGGTATTTGTTTTCGAGTATTTTTAAGAAGTTGTTTGGTTTCACAAACCATTCAAAACTTATTATAAAATCAGTTTTCTTTCCCATGAGGAAGTCACTGTTTTGTACATTTTTCAACGCTTCCATTACCTTGTCTATTCCGTATTCTCGGATTCTTGCTTTCAGCATTTGCGTTCGCCTTGCTGTCATTCTTGCGATTGGTTGAATACCGAACTGCTGAAGCTTATTCCACTCATCAACCACTTTCTGCACATCTCCGGGCTTGACTAAATCTTTTTCGCAGGAAATTTGTTCCGGAATTTCCGGCACACATTCTTCTTCTGACAATTCTTTCTGACGTTTTCTATGCTCGGCAACTCGTTTTCTTGTTTGCTCTCTGATTTTTTCAAGTCCGTCAATGTTCTGGTGTTCTTCCCATCCGGGAATCGAAAGCAATGTTCCGTCTCTGGTTATCATGCCGAACTTTTCAAGAATTGTGAGTGCAAGCTCGATCACACTCTCATCAAAATCCAGTTCGTCAGCCAGCATTTTATTTGTATATGGAATATTCTCTGTCAAAAAAATAATCCCGTTTGAATTACAACGCCCTGCCATTGTCAGGAGCATCATCCAGATCAGCACAATATTGTTTCCTTCTGGAAGTTTTCTGATATGCCGGATTTTTTTGTTGTCAAACATATCTATTTCTAATCGAATCCAACTCACCTTTGTCATTTAGCCACCTTCCCGTCTGGTAAGGATGTTTTCTCCCTTACCGCATTGATTTTCGGATGAATTTCTCCATTAAAGAGTCCGTCCAGTTTTTTGTGTGATTTTCACAGCTATCATCTTCCTCTATCAGGATACCTTTGCGGTCACACAGCCCGTTGTCGTTTTCAATACAAGTTTTGCATGTTTTATCTGCCATTTTCCTCACCCCAATCTAATTTCTGTCCACACCTGTTACAATAATTATTCATGCCAATATATGCATGATGTACCATACTGGAATGAAACATATCTTCAGGGTTATCGCTGTTGCATTTAGAATCTACATCGTCATCCGAAAAACCAATAATATGCAGTCCACATGACGGACAGATGCAAGCATATAAATTAACATCGTAGCATTCGTCGTATTCTACAACCTCGTATCTCACTTTTCTGTGCATCTGCTTTTTTAACGCTTTAACTGCTAATTCTAATGCTTTACGATATTCAACAATTCCTGTAACATTTGCCCAGACCTTTTTAGCTAAGTCAATGCGTTCCCGTAAGTTTTCAATTGCTTCTTCTGGTTTCATATTAATCCTCCTGATGATTGTTTTTCTTGTGGAAATCGTAGTCAATAAACAATGTTTTCTTTTTACCGCACTTCTTGCATACCAGAGATGTTTCTCCTGTACTTACCCAATGCCATTGGATTTCGTAAATATGTGGTTTACAAAGACATTTGATTTTGCAACCATTCTTTCGCCATCTGTTGAATTTGTTGATTATTGTGCAGAATAATCCGTAAATAATAACAGCAACTACACACATTCCCACTGCCATAAAAATTTCTTTTATCACTTCAATCATTCTTCTTCATCTCCTCCAGCTGTTTTACTGCTTTTCTATAATCCCTATTCGCAGACCGGAACATCATCAAAAGTATTTCAGACACAGGCCTTGTCCGATTTCTTCGCTTTGCTTTTTTAATGCATGTAAGATCATTTGCTTCTGGTACATATATTCCTACATAATGTGGAATTTCAAGGGATACCGCAGCGCATACATCTGTCGGCATAACTAGGTAGTTATAATCGCCAACAAAGTTCAGCCCATGACCAGAGTGAAAATCTTCAGCTGATGATTTAACCTCATAACAATAGCAGTCACCTTTTTCTATCCCGGACACGCTATTATTCACCGGCACGAACCGCATATAATCCACCCTTACCGCATGATCTGTCGAATAATCGAATGTCACTTCCTTAGCCCAATAAATACGTGGATCATTGTGAGGATTGATTTTCTTTTCGATCATTGCTGATAGTTTTGCTGTAATCTCAGGTCTTGTCATTTTGAATCTCCTCCAACTTCTTCTCGGCTTCTTCATGGGTGAAGAATAACGTTTTACCAAGTTCAATTACCTCGGTATCTGTCGTATTAGTACACCAATCAGTAGGGTCTAAATCTTGTTCTGGGTCTGGACTTCTGTAAGGGAATAACTTTTCATCTGTTGCAAGCGTAATGTAGGCTTTTCCGCTTAACGGGTCGATTCCCAATCCGCAATGCACGCATTCAATAATTTCATAATCATAAATAAGATAAACGAAATCTCCCGATCGTGAATATGCTTCTTTACACGGCAATCTCACAAGCAAGCCCTGTTCTTCTAAGTCTTTGTAAGACTTCAATTCTTCCAACCATTTAGCAACTTGTCCGTATTTATCCGCACAATCATTGCTGCTGATAAAACTGTTAGGAATAATGATGGTATTTTTCTCTTTGTTTATTCTGTTCTTTCTCGCTACTTCTTTGATGTATTTAATAGCATTGTCAAGTGTTAATCTCTCCATCTACTTCACCTCTTTCAACTTCTCCACCGCCAGCTTCAATGATTCTAAAAATTCATCATTCAACGCTGTACGATCTGGATTCTCGATAAATTTTTCAATCGTGCTAATTGCTTTCTCTTCGGGTGTAGGAACTGTAGTTCTACCCAATGCCACAATTTCAAGAATTTCATCAATATTGTCTTTCCAGTTTTCTATTCCACACAAGCATACGTCACACTTAGTGTTATTTTTGCTCAATACACATTCTGAACATTTACGATTACCGCATAAAGAATATGTATTGGCAATCCACTCAGCAAACTCTCTTGCCGTAATTTCTTTCGTTCCAAGGAGTTCGGACGCTTCATACAATGTCTTTTCAACATAGCCGTAGGTAACGATCTTGCTGTTGTAAAAATTCAATATGTTTGGAAGCAGAATTACGATATGGTTTAAATGGTTTTCTCTCGCCCATGTGAATCCCTGAAGCTTTGCTATTTTCAGAACACTCAAATATTCTTCCTGCGTCTTTACGAACACGCTTTTTCCTGTTAAATTAATCATCAGAATTTCCTCCTGTAATCTCATCGATGCACTGATTTCGACCATCGACCATCCCGCACTGATAATCCGTCATATCATTCTCGGTAGTGCTCTTCTCCGGTAATGGCTTCAGCGGACACCAATCAGGCTTGCCTTGACAATATCCATATTCACAATCAATCTTCTTCATGAGACTTGCGTCTTTATCGTCATCTGCGATTGAACAACATGCTTCAGCACCTTCATCTAATTCATAACAGAATTGACAATCTACACAAGTTTCTGGTGTATCAATCACTAATACTGATTTACTCACTTACTTCACTTCCTCTCAACATCAAACTCAAAGTGTTATATCCCGGGCAAGTCCTGACTCCGTTTCTGGTATCTCTTAACAATACACAATATGGATATAATGCCATGACCTCATAGATGTGTTCTGTGGTATCCTCGCCACACTGGTCGATGTATTTGAAGCACTTTCGCGGTCTAAGGAAGTACCTTGCGCATACATACGCTTTTGTTCCGAATCTTACGCTTGCGTTACTCATTTGTGTTCCTCCTGCGTTTTCTCACACCGCTCAAATTCTATTACCCAGACCCACGGTGATGCATCCCAACCGTAGCGGTCAATATCGGATTTTTTGATTGTGCTGTTCCATATATTTTTAAATTCATTAAAAGCAACTCTTACATAATTTGACTGAAAAAAATCGATTCCCTCTTTTATCAAATCTTCACCGGAAATATCCTGCAACCGCTCCACCCTAACATCCGTAACCTTAAGCCAGATACGTGCGGCTTCTTTCGGCATGTGGATGGATGGGTGCCACGATATTTTCTCCACATCACAGTCATATTCTGGTGATGTTGGCCTTTTATTTCCATCAGGTTCTGTTGCTCTGTAGCAATAGTGCATACCTACAAGTGGTAAGTACCATCCACACCATGTTTCCCGGACATACAGGATATCGCCCGGCTGATATGGAGTTCTTCTTTCCGGCACCAACGGATAGCCACATCTTGCACAGTATACGTTCTCTGCCAGGTTATCATATATGTATTCGTTGTGAACATCTTTGCAATTCGGGCACTCTTCCCATTGCGGT
This sequence comes from uncultured bacterium, assembly GCA_905216215.1. Classification (GTDB taxonomy): domain Bacteria; phylum Bacillota; class Clostridia; order Lachnospirales; family Lachnospiraceae; genus Allocoprococcus. Next base: position 8,347 of record CAJMSZ010000062.1, read on the forward strand.
TTTACAATTCTTCTGGTACAGCTTTTTCTTCCGTCCAGAATTGCTCGAACCATTTGGGTGTTGAATAAAATCGGTTTAGTTGTCATCTGCTCCACCGCCTTTCACGATTTCTATCGCCCTGCTCAGTCCAGCATTATATCCTTGATGTACGTCAGATAAGATACATTCTGATTCAACGAATTTATCTCTTTTCAATTCACTAATAACCTTATCTACATCAAAAGCTGTCGGCTGTTCGTCAATAACTGCACCTATTGCAAAATCCATATCCGAATTTCCAAGAGAGTCAATTATTTTGTCTGCATCAATCAG
>CAJMSZ010000063.1 GCA_905216215.1 uncultured bacterium
GAGAAGGACGGCACAAGAGGACACGAGACGAATGAAAAAAGTTTCACGAACCGAGAATTGTGCAGGCTTTGAAGCCTTACAGAGCGGCATGGAGCGGGATGAAGGGAGCCGAATTTTGCTCCCGACAATGAAGTCCTTAGACGCTAAGAAGGGCGAAGGGAAGGCTGAAAAGGCAGTAGAAAATGCTGCTGTGGCAGAGGAAAAGGTTGCAGAAAAGATTGATTTCTCCAACGTAAAAATCGAACCATTGTTTGAAGAAATGATTGATTTCGATACCTTTGCAAAGGCTGATTTCCGTGCAGTAAAGATTCTGGAATGTGAAGCAGTACCGAAGTCAAAGAAGCTTTTAAAGTTCACTCTGGATGACGGAACAGACCGGAAACGCACGATTTTAAGCGGTATTCACGAGTATTACGAGCCAGAAGATCTGATTGGCAAGACAGCGATTGCAATCGTAAATTTGCCTCCGAGAAAGATGATGGGCATTGATTCCGAGGGTATGCTGATTTCAGCAGTACACGAGGAAGATGGACATGAGGGATTAAATCTTCTCATGGTGAATGACCGGATTCCGGCAGGTGCGAAGTTGTACTAAGAATCAGAAAATCCATAGACTTTTATGAGTTTATCGAGTGTTTGACATCAAATTGACATCAAATTTGTGTCATTCGGTGGACTAATATGGACTGAAAAGGGATGTTTTAGAAATCAGAACCTTTCAAAACTTAATAGTTGAATGCTATTAAAAGGACATTTTCCAATAAAACGGAGAGTGTCCTTTTTCTGTTGTTATGGTCAAAACAAAATCAAAATAACACAAGGAGGGTTCTATTATGACAAGTACAGCGTTAGGAGCAGAAACCAAAAAGGAAGAAAAGATTATTTTTATCAGCGATGCACATGAGAAATTCTACTACGAGAAGTTAAAGGAAGTCCGGTATCAGGATGTTTACCACAAGGCACTCTGCTATTGTCTTGGGATCAGCGATGATACCAGAAGAAATGTTTACAGAATTTATGATTTCAAAACAGGATGCGTAATAACAGAGTGTTTACACGAAGGCTGGCAGACCAGTGGAAGTGTGAGAGTGATCAGAATGGCATTCAATCTGTATTGCAATGGAACACCAAGTGTTTCCGATTATGAAGATGCAGAAGAACAGGTGGACGAGTGCAGGCAGTACACGGTGGAGGAAATATTCTGCTGTGCTTATGCACCATATTTCTGGCAGGCAATTCAGATTCGGTATCCGGAATATGCCACATACAACCATAAGCTGTATGCCTTATTGGGAGGAACAGACTAATGTTAAAAGTCAGATTGATGGGAACAAAGAATGATATTAAGTGGTTCGGAAAGATTTTGCAGAGGAATCCGAAAGTGGAAGTAACGGAGTTTTCCGAGATGTATCCGAATAAGGGAACGAAGAAATTTTACAGGGCGTATGTAGAAGTAAAGAAAAGAAACGTAGCAGAAAAATAGCAGAAAACAAAGGAGAATCTATCATGTGTAAAATAATCGCAATCGCAAACCAAAAAGGTGGTGTGGGCAAGACCACCACAACCAGTAATTTAGGCATAGGATTGGCAAAACAGGGCAAGAAAGTCCTGCTGATTGATGCCGATGCACAGGGCAGTCTGACAGACAGTCTTGGCTTCACAGAGCCGGACAAGCTAGAGGAAACACTTGCAACAGCACTTGGCAATATCATCAATGATGAAGATATGGAAGCGGATTATGGTATCCTGAAACACAAAGAGGGAATTGACCTGATGCCGGGAAACATTGAGCTTTCCGGTCTGGAAGTATCACTTGTAAATGTGATGAGCAGAGAGCTTGTGATGCGTTCCTACATAGAGCTGGTAAAGGATAATTATGATTATATTCTGATTGACTGTATGCCCTCTCTCGGCATGATTACTATAAACGCTTTTGCCTGTGCGGACAGTATTCTGATTCCAGTGCAGGCGGCATATCTTCCGGCAAAAGGGTTGCAGCAGCTTATTAAGACCATAGGAAAGGTCAGGAGACAGATTAACCCGAAGCTGATGATTGAGGGGATTCTGCTGACAATGGTGGATGCTCGAACCAATTATGCAAAGGACATTACTGCATTACTGGTGGAGAATTACGGTAGCAAGGTGCGGATATTTGAAAACAGTATTCCCATTTCCGTCCGTGCGGCAGAGATTTCCGCAGAGGGTGTCAGTATCTACGAACATGATCCGAAAGGCAAAGTAGCCGCTGCTTATCAGTCTTTGACGGAGGAGGTGCTTGGGAATGAGTAAAGCAGGAAGTGCCGCAAAGGTAAAATTAAGCAGTTATGATGATTTATTTGGAAATGCAGAAGAAAAGACAGGGAGCGAAGAGCAGATTATCAGAGCCAAGCTCACGGATTTGCATGAGTTTAGAAATCATCCGTTCCGTGTACTGGACGATGAAAAAATGGAAGAAACAACGGAAAGCATCAGTAAGTATGGGGTGCTCGTACCGGGAATTGCAAGACCGAGGGCAGAGGGTGGCTATGAAATCATAGCCGGACACCGCAGAAAACGAGGTTCAGAACGGGCAGGAAAAGAGGATATGCCTGTGATAGTCCGCAATTATACAGACGATGAAGCTACGATTATCATGGTGGATTCCAACATTCAGCGTGAGGACATTCTGCCAAGTGAGAAGGCGAAAGCTTATGCCATGAAATACGAGGCTATGAAGCATCAGGGCAGAAAAGGAAACGGAAATACGCTTGACGAGGTAGGAGAAGCTGCCGGAGAAAGCGGAAAGACGGTGCAACGGTATATCTGGCTTGCAAGGCTGTCCGATGAGCTGCTAGAGTTGGTTGACAGAAAGAAAATCGGTCTGGTACAGGGTGTTGACATTTCCTTTCTGTCGGAAGATGCACAACAGTGGGTGCTGGTAATCCTTGAGGAAAGCGGAGCAAATATTTCCACAGTACAGTCTGCCAAGCTGAAGGAATATGGGAAAAGCGGCGAACTGACGCTGCCGATGGTGCGTCTGATACTGACCGAGGAAAAGCCGAAAGAGAGGAAAGTTACAATCAAGTCTGAAAAAATCAGCCAGTTTTTTTCAGAGGAATACTCCAGCGAAGAGATTGAGGGGATTATCCTGCAATTATTGGAGGAATGGCAGAAGAAACAGTAAAGGGGGTGCGGTAAAATGGGTAAACAGATACAGTTTGATTATTACTATGGGATTGAAGCAGAACAGTTTTCCTTTTATCGTGTTCCTCGGTTGCTGATTAAAGACGAGCGTTTCAAGGGGCTTAGCAGCGATGCCAAGCTCCTGTACGGTCTGATGCTTGACCGTATGTCACTGTCTATGAAAAATGGCTGGTTGGATGAAGAAAACAGAGCCTATATCATTTATACTCTTGATACTGTCATGGAGGATTTGGGATGTGCAAAAGCAACCTGTGTTAAGATTATGAAAGAGTTGGACAGTGATAATGGGATAGGATTGATCGAAAAGAAACGCAGGGGACTTGGAAAACCGGATATTATTTATGTAAAGAATTTTGCCACAATAGGAGAAGCAGAAGAAGAAACGCCTGCAAATGCTGATGTTTCCACAGAAGTTCAGGATTTGAACCTCAAGAGTTCTAAAAGTTATACTTCCAGAAGTTCAGAAACTGAACTTCAAGAGGTTCAAAAAGCAGACTTCCAGAAGTCTAAAAATTTTACTTCAAGAAGTACAATATCTGAACTTGCGGAAGTTCAAAAAGCAGACCCTAATTATACTAACTATAATCATACTAACCAGAGTAATATTGATAGGAATTATATCAATCCTATCAATCAATCCGGCAGTGAGTTGGAAGGGGAGATTGATGTGATGGAAGATGTCAATGCTTACATGGAAATCATCAAAGAGAATATTGAGTACGAACATCACATGAAATATGGCAGATGGCAGGACAAAGGGCTGTATGAGGAATTGTATGAGGTAATCTGCGAGATTGTATGTGTGAAGCATAAGACTGTTAAAATCGGTGGAAATGATTATCCATATGAGCTTGTAAAATCAAAGTTCCTCAAACTGAATAGCTCCCATTTGGAATATGTGATAGGATGTATGCAGGAAACAACTACGAAAATTGCAAATATCAAGGCATATATGGTAACAGCTCTTTATAATGCACCCTCAACGATGAATCATTATTATCAGCAGGAGGTACAGCATGATATGTACGGAGGTGGCTGGAATGAAAAGAATATTGGTTAAAATTGTGCTTCCGGTATCGTTGCTGGCAGTTTGGATGATAACCTGTTATCCGATTTGCAGAAAAGCAGAAGGATTTGATTTTTTCCTGTATTGGGTACTGGTCGGCTGTCCTTATGGGATCAGAAAAATGTGTATGATTCTCATACCAAAAAATTTCGGAATTGCAGGAAGTATAGGAATACTGGCACTGAACTGTATTGTAGGTGGTCTGATTGGCGGTGTGGTTGTAATTCTGAGAATGGTTATGGTGCTGATGGAGATAATAAAGATAATCAGTGATACTTCTGGACACGATGTCCAAAGGTGCAGATGAAAAGCGAAAATGAAAAAGGCATTGTTCATCAATCAGAACAACACCTTTAATTATCATCCGGGACGTATTCCATAATCTCTTCAATCCGGCAGTTAAGTATCTGGCAAAGCCTGTTTAAAATAAGCGTTTTTACAACAAGGTTCTGCCGAAGCCGCTGAAGCTGTGCTTTATCAATGCCATAATCTTTGATAAGCTGGTACTGGCTGATTCCTTTTTCCTTTAGCGTACGCCAAAGCGGATCGTATTTAATCATACTGAAAGCTCCTTTCCACACTTGTATTCTAAGTGCATGAAACATATAATAATATGGTGCGTGTACGCACCATAAAACATACAAGGAGAGTAAAAAAGTTATGGAACATAATGAGTTTAAGGATCAGCTATACGAAGTATTAGATGAAAATGATGTGGCTTTAGGGATTGAGGATATAGATACCTCTGATGCCGCAAATATTTTTACAATAAAAACAAGGGACGGAAGTGTTTTTGAAATAGAAACACGGAAGATTGAATAAGAGGCAGCACGATGCCTCGAAACAGGAGGTTTGCAACTGTGGAGAAAAGTTACATTACAGACATAGAACGGGAACGGTGCAAAAAGGTTGCCGCAGCCTATGCAGAACTGTATGAGCTGGAAAGCATTTTGGTATTGGATGTAGGACGGTACGGTTTTGTGAAGCTGCAATATTACACACCGGAGTATGGATTTAATGATGTTATAACCTATACAGACAGTGAGAGTATGTTTGAGGACTTATGGCAGGAATGGCTTGATACCCGGCTCTATCTCTTCGCAAAGGGAACGCCGATGCTGGAAATGGGATATGAGGAAATCTTCAAATGTCTGCCGGAGGAAAAACAGAAAGAGCTTTTAGAGCAAAAAGCAGTATTTGCAAAAATGACAGAAATAGAACTGAAATAAAACAGCGTCAGGGCAGTTATGAATTGAAAGATTTGTAGCTGCCCTTTTTTTATTGCTTTTGGACACGATGTCCAGAAGCGGAAAGGAGCAAAATGGAATCATTACGAGATGTAAAAAGAGTTATGGAACGGGAGATAGAGAAAGGGAGCTGCCCATTACAGTTTGAATATCTGGAATTTGGAGAAAAACCGTTTCAGTTCATAGAATCAGAGGAAAAGCTGAATGAGGTGCTTTCGTATTTGTTGCGGTTGGGGGAATATAGAGGATATACGGAGCATCTTGTAGGAAATAACGTGTATATGGATTTGGATATGTTGTGCCGGAAAATTCAGTTTAAGCGTACCCATTCCCCTGTGGAGCGTAGTGAAATCCAGTGGAAAATACAACGCTATAAAAATAAACTGAAACCGGACTATGCAGGTAAGGTTTGTTTAGAAATAGTGCAGTGCGTTTTCAGTCTGCCGGAAGGAGCAGCGGAGAAGTACCAGATTGTATATGATGGACAGAAAACCTATGCTTTTGCCATGTCAAATAAGTATATTCTGGGACTTTTTACTCATTGTGAAGCCGCAAGAAAATCTGCTGTGGAGGACGGTGTGGAGTTTGTACATCTGCCGGAGAATGAACAGAAAATCGTCAGTCTTGAAAATGTGAGGAATGTGTTGTTTCAGGCATTGCTGCTTGATAATGTTACGGTGGAGAATGGTCTGTTCCATGCACAGATGTGTACGGTTATGCTGTTGAAATAAATGTACCGGAAATATTTGATACAGGCATAAATTTTGTTATAATGGCTTTGAACAGAATTTGTCCGAAAGAGGGATTGTATGAAACCAAATCATCATTCACTGGCATATAAACAGCAGAAACAGCCGAATAAGACCTATAAGGATTTAAAACAGAAGCAGAAGATGAAAATAGCAGACTGGATGTTTCGGGAAACCTGCATTTTCTATAAGGAAAATGGAGAGATACCAAATGAGGAGGTAGCAAAGCAGATTATTGACCGGATTTATGAAAAACTGAAATCTCTTGCAATCTGGGTTCCGTATGAAGAGGTTTACCGAGCATATCTTTTAAAATTGCCACGATATGAGCTTCGTATTGCGGAAAATGGGATACCGGAAGAAAAGCCGCCGAAGGAGAAAAAGGAGGATGTGCCGAAAAAGAAAAAGGGAAGCAGTAATAAGCGGTGTCCGGTATGCGGCAGGAGAATGAAACAGCAGTTTATTGGTTTGCAGCATTGCAAATGTGGAATGAGCTGGAAAAAGGACATCGGCTTTTTTGAGCGAACCGGAGATATGGTGTTTGCCTTGGAGCGGAGAAAAATAGGAAATAAACAAAAACAGTGCCCTGTCATTCGATATAAGGAATAGGGCATGGAAAAACAGAAAACAGCGTCAGGGCAGTTATGAGTCGAAAGATTTGTAGCTGCCCTTTTTTATTGCTTTTGGACACGATGTCCAGAAGCCGGATGGAGGTCAGATGAAATGAAAAAGAGAGAATTTCAGAAAAAAGCAGCCGCAGCGTTATTGGGAAAACTGGCAGATGTTGTGATGGAACTGGAAGAAAATCCAAACATCACAATAACGTCGGAGTATCATAGTAGCTATTTTAAATTGAGAAAGAATTACAATCTGATTCAGATTTCGGTCAAGCAGACAGGAGAGCTGACGTATCAGTTGACGGATATGCTGGGAAACACAGGCAGAAGTCAGATTTATGTACAATATCATGCTGGAGATGATCCGGAACATTTGATAAAGAAGTTTGTTGAGGATTTTGGGCGGCTTTATAAGGATTTTCTTTTAGCGGGAACGCTGCATGATTTTGTTCGTATCCAGTTATCTGTGGATGCAGATACAGAGGAAGCATTAAGGGAGTACGAGGACTGTATCAGAGCAGGCTGCCTGTAAATCAGAATTTTTGGACACGATGTCCAGAAGCGGAAAGGAGAGAACATGAAATATTTACTACATCGGCTGCTTGTTCCGCCCTGAAGGAACAGCAGTAAAAAGGAAAGAAGGAGGTACAGATGCAGGAAGAAGTAACGCAGAAAACAATCGCCCTTGTGATTAAGGCTGCAAAGCTGGATGCCAATATCCTGAAATCTGCCATGAGAATGTATCTGAATCATTGCAGAAAACAGGCACAGAAAACGCATGGGAAAGTGTCGGTTAAGGAACTGGTGGGCGAGGGTGCAGGTGCTTCATCCATTGAAATCACAGATGGCAATATCAAATCCTTTGAGCGGGTAGCTCGTAAATACAATGTTGATTTTGCTGTGAAAAAGGATAAGACCACCGAGCCACCGAAGTATCTGGTATTTTTCAAGGGCAGGGATGCCGATGCTGTGGCACAGGCATTTAAGGAATTTGTTTATGGAAATGAGAAAAAGAACAGTAGGACTTCTGTAAGGCAGAAATTAAAGCATTTCCGGGATGTGGTATCAAAGGATCAGAACAAAGAACGGAGCCGGGAAAAGAATAAGGACAGGGGGCAGAGCCTATGACTAATATCATAGCAGGCATTACCAAAGATTTAAAAGCTGTCCCCAAAAAGCTGAAGGAAAAAGCAAAAAGTGCAGATGTTAAAAAGCTGATACTGCTGAATCTTCCCTATGTGCTTGCCGGGTACTTCTGTAATAAGGCAGCATTTTTATGGAGAGTGGCAGAGGGCAGTAATGCGTCTGACAAGATGATGGTAGTAATGAGCCAAATGGACAGGATGTTTTCCAATCCGTTCCCCAGTTTTTTTCTGAGTGATTTGCTGATTGGAATCGCCGGAGGCGTTGCCTTAAAATTCATTGTTTATTATAAGGCGAAGAATGCCAAGAAATTCCGGCAGGGTGTGGAATACGGTTCTGCACGGTGGGGGAATGCCAAAGATATAGAGCCATATATGGATTCTGTATTTGAAAATAATATTCTTCTGACCGCTACGGAGCGTCTGATGATGTCCGGCAGACCGAAAGAACCGAAGTATGCAAGAAATAAAAATATTCTTGTGATTGGCGGTTCCGGCTCCGGTAAAACAAGATTTTTCGTGAAGCCGA
>CAJMSZ010000064.1 GCA_905216215.1 uncultured bacterium
AGCAGGTTATAATATCCGGCAATCCGCCATTTTCATTCAGAAATTTGTAGAAATCAAGATCGTTATTACCTACAACAAATTCAACATTGATATCCGGGAGCTGTTCCTGGATGTACGGTGCATATTTTTCATACAGGTTTGTACTCCATAAATACACCGTGATTGTTTCCGCATCTTCTTTTTCCGCGCTCTTCCTGTCACAGGCTGACAGAAGTGATATGACTGTGGCCATCGCTAAGAGTACAACCAAAGCTCTATTCCATTTTTTCTTTTTCATTACGAATTTCCCTTCTGAAATCACTTTCCACTAATCCACTAGTTCATAAATTACCTTTACCAATCGTTTCACATCAACAGGCTTGGAAATATGTTCATCCATCCCCGCATCTTTTGCTTTCAGCCTGTCCTCCGTAAAGGCATTGGCTGTCATTGCAATAATCGGTATTACTTTTGCATCTTCTCTGTCCATAGAGCGAATCCTTTTCGCTGCTTCATAACCATTCATAACCGGCATCATGATATCCATAAGAATAACATCAAACTCGCCAGATTTGCTTTTTTCAAATACCTCAACAGCTTCCTGTCCATTCCATGCTTTGGTTACCTCAGCACCTTCATTCTGGAGCATAAATTCTGCAATTTCCATGTTCAGCTCATTATCTTCCGCCAGAAGAATGTGCAGCCCCTTTATAGATTTGTCTGGTATATCTTTCCGTGCTTTATGTTCATCCTCATCTGAATCTATTTTAAATGGAATCCGGATCACAAACGTAGTTCCTACACCTTCTTTGCTTTCAAAGGAAATGGTTCCACCCATTATTTCGACCAGTTTCTTTGTAATCGGCATTCCAAGTCCGGTTCCGGCATATTTTGTACGGCTTCCGGTATCTTCCTGCGCAAATGGTTCAAAAATTTGTTTCTGGAATGCCTCTGTCATCCCGATTCCGGTATCCCGGCAAACAAATTCTATCGTCGTCATTTCTGGCTGTTCTGACGCAATTTCCCTGCAGCTGACATAGATATTTCCATTGTCTTTATTATATTTTACCGCATTTGACAGGATGTTCATCAGAATACGTTTCGCATGACTCGGACTTCCAATAAGATTCCAGTGTGTGATTTCTTTTTCTTCCCACATGATACGGATATTCCGCTCTGCTACCATCTGCTCGATCACGACAAGTACTTCCTCAAAAATGTTGCTCAAATTTAATGGAATTTCTTCCAGCACCACTTCTCCAGACTCCAGCTTACTCATATCCAAAATATCGTTTAGCATTTCCAGCAGCAAATGGGAAGCCGATTTGACTTTTTCCCTGTATTCTGACTGTTTCTCCACATCGCCAGCATAATGACCAGCCATATCAACCATACCGCAGATTCCGTTGATCGGAGTCCGGATGTCATGACTCATTCTCTGGAGAAATTCGGTCTTTGCCCGATTGGCTGCCTCTGCCCTTTTTGCTGCTATCAGAAGTTCTGCTGTGTATTTTTCCTCTTTTTCAAGCTCCTGTTTCTGATGTGCCTGATTGGCTTTATATCTCCAGAACAAGAATAAACCAAATATCAGAAAATAGAGAAAAATAACGCCTGTCACACATAATGGAAGGTTATGAAATACTTCCGTATCCGTAAGATACGCGTAAATATAATAGTCACGCTGCTTCAGCATAATTCCATAACATCCGACTCCTTCATTCTTCAAATGAAAGATGTGCTGACTGTCCGTATGATTTTTCATTGCCTGGACAACCTCGTTATCAGAAGTGTCCTGTCCCAACAGGCTCTCATTGTTACTGGCAATAACCGTCCCCTTATCTGCAACAATAATTGTTCCATCTTTCCGGGTACTATACCCACTTAAGAGGTTTTGTACCGTCAGCGTATAATTTCTGATAAATTCAGGAGAAGTATAGTAGTAGACTGCTACGATACCCGGTGCATCTTTTCTGGCACAGGCTGCAATATCAATGCGGGACCCGTCTTCCTTGTTAATCCGTTCTGAATAACTTCTTTCCTCATATTCGGTAAAATCCATGATGATATCTTTTTGCAGATACTCTGTAATCTCCTCGGTCAGGGACTCATCCATGCTATATTCACAGTCTTTTTTCCCGTTTTTATCCAGCACAAGGATACCGTCCACCCAAAGGGTCTGGAGATTTTCTTTTAAGAAATCACGGCTCAGTTGACCGTTGTTTTCTGTTTCCATCACAATATTTGTGCTCATCTGTCTGGCACTTTCAATCGCACGTAGGAGACTTTTAGATTCTGAGGATTCATTGTAATGGGTATAGGTTGAACACTGCACTTTCACATAATTTACAATCTCTACCATTCTTTTTTCCGCATCCGTTTTCTCCATATAAAAGAAACAAAAAAGGGAGATTACAGCCACACAGATTCCAAGCAGAACACCAGCTATTATAATCCGTTTTTCTTTTACCTTTCTTTTAATATCCAAGATCATTCACCTCCAGATATTTTTCCGGATCATCCAGATATTCTCCAACAATTTTCAGAGTCGTACCATCCTGACGCATTTCCTCCAGTGTCTGTTCCATCTGCTCACAAATTCCTCTGTCATCATTTTTTGCAAAAGCAACACCTATTCCGGTAAGCATCAACGGTTCATCCAGGATACGGAAGCTTGCATCATAATCTTTCATATACTGGACAATAGATTCCTCATGTGCAGCCACAGCATCCACATACCCTTTTCCTAAGAAGGTATAGATCAATTCTCTGTGCCCAAGGCTTATCAGATTTCTTAGCTTTGGGATTCTCTCATCTGTGTGGTTCAGAAAGATGCCTTCCGGTTTGGTTGTTGACTGGACGGCAAGATTCTTTCCTTCCAGATCACTCAGTTTATAGATATCGCTACTTTCATTTACGGCAACCACCTGACGGCTTGCTATGTACGGTCCTGCCCATCGGTAATCATCAAGACGCCCTTCCATAGAAAAGCAGCCCATGATACAGTCAATCTCTCCGTTCTCTACCAGTTCTTTTTTATTCTCCCAGTCAATCTGAACAACATTTACCTGATAGCCCATTCTTTTGAAGGCTTCTGTAGCCAGTTCTACATCGATACCTGTCGGTACACCATCCTCATTCAGGTAATTGTATGGTGGGTAACTGTCGCTTCCGAGCGTTATGATAGGTTTTTCTGTTTCTTTTTTACTGCTGTCTGTATTTTTACACCCTACCAGGGTACCCACTAAAATTCCCACTAGCAGAATACCTGCAATCACTCTTTTTCCTTCCATTTATCTTCCACCCTTCAAAATAAAATAGCACTGTCAGCCAGACAGTGCACCTCATTTCATGCAACTGGCTGCCATTTTACAGGCCCTGTAGCTTTGCGTCCCAGACTTTCATCTGGTTTGCCGATTTCCTTATTATAGCTTTCATCTTATGCCAAAAACTGATTTTATTATACTTTAACGTTCAAAAACAAAAAAAGAACAGTTGATACATATACTCGAACTGTTCTTCTACTTTCGTTTCCGCAAAAGTCATTTTCGCTTATATATTTTTATGATATCATAGGTTGTTTCATTTGTCACATAAAACTTTGAAGCACAAACCATTCGAAAGGGGGATGTCAGTTTGGTGTTACCTGTTCCTGACATCCCCCTTTTTACGCATCTCTTACTGCACTTCTACTAATTCAATTTTGAAATTTAACTCTTTCCCCGCCATTTCATGGTTGGTATCTAAAGTAATTGTGGTATCATCTTTTGCCACTACTTTTACGGGAACCGGCTGTCCCATTGCATTATAGAGATATACCTGCTGTCCAACAGTAAGTTCTTCAGAGCCCGAAAGCCGTTCTATTTCAAAGGTCAGAATAGCCTGCGGATCAGGCATTCCATACGCTTCTTCCGGCATAAGATGCACATCCAATATCTCACCAACTTCCATATTAACAACTGCTGCGTCAAATCCTTTAATCATCATACCTGCACCACAGATGAACTCCAGTGGCTCCCCACGATCATAGGAAGAATCAAACTGTGAGCCGTCATTAAAAGTACCTGTGTAATGTACTTTACATGTTTTTCCTGCATTTTTCCCTTCCAATATTATTTCTGGTGCACCACAGCCGCTACAGCCTCCGCCACAACTGCTGCAGCCTCCGCCACAGCCTCCACAGCCGCAGGATTCATCTTCGCCATCACAATTTACTCCGGCTGAAGGAAATTTTTCTAATAAATATTTTTCTACAACTGCATCTACATTTCCTTCTGCTCCAGAAACCACTTCAATTCCTGCTGCGGAAAGCGCATTGACAGCGCCTTCTCCAATTCCCCCACAAAGAACCATATCTATTCCTTGTCCGGAAAGGAAATCTGCAAGTGCATCATGTCCCGAGCAATTTGTCGCAATAATTTCACTGCTCACTACTTTTCCATCTTCCACATTATATACTTTAAAATTTTCTGTACAACCGAAATGGTGGAACACTTCCCCATTATCATATGTTATTGCAAGCTTCATATTCATTTCCTCCAAATATTTATTTTTCCACGTTCTACATCTTAACATAGATTGAATGTTTCCTCAACTGCCAGAAGGATACTGGTTTTGCAATCATCTGTTTATTTCCCAACAAATCTTTATGCATTATGATTAAATACATACCTACTTTGCACGCCGAGAAAAATGTTTGGTACATTCGTAGCCTTTTTCTTTGATTACGATCCACTCGTATCAGATATTGCAACCACATTAATTACCATTCCGCTTCTGTGCATTGTAATCAATTACATTGCACCATATGTTATCAAATTGAAATATGAGAGTAAGACCATTTTATTCTTATTCTTTCTTCTGCCGTTGGCCTACTATATTTTGGAATATACCTTTACCGTTTACACCAGCCTGCTTTATACGAGTGGTGCACTTGTTGCCGATTTTCTTGACAGTTTCCTTGTATGTCTTTACTTTATTCTCTCGATTCTCACAATTGATATTTCCAGTCAGAGAAATAAGGTAGCGCAGGAAAATCTGTTACTGACTACGGTAACTTCTCAGGCAAAAATGGAAATCACCCAGTTATCACAATTGCAAAAACAGACTGCCATTTACCGTCATGACTTAAAGCATCATATGAATTTTCTTAAAAATTGTATTGAACAGAATAAAACGGATGAGGCACTTCATTATATTCATGAAATCTGTACAAACCTTACCCATACCACAGGAACAAAATACTGTGAAAACGAAACATTGAATCTTATTTTGTCTTCTTACGCTGACAATGCAAAAGCATCCGAAATCCCAATTACGATTTCCGTAACGGCAACGGATTTCTCCCGTTTCCAGATTACGGATCTTTGTAGTCTTCTTTCGAATGCTTTGGATAATGCTATCCGTGCATGTTCACAGATTCCATACACGGAAGGCCGCTATATTCACTTAAAGGTATACGAAAAAAATGAACAGTTATGTATCAACCTTGCCAACAGCTATGAAGAACAGCCCATCTTTGAAAATAATATCCCGATTTCTCAAAGAAGCGGTCACGGATACGGAGTACAAAGTATTATTTCCGTTGTAGACAAATATCAGGGTATTTATGGATTCTTCGCCGAAAACGGAGAATTCCGGTTTCAGGCGAGTCTGTAACTACAGGTTTGATTCCTTCTCTTTCTTTCCCGAAAGGATGGGCATGACAACATACAACATCGTGCCGAAGCTCGCCAGTCCACCGACGTAATTACTGATTGGTTCCGCGATAAATACTCCGTTTACACCTATAAAATATGGCAGGATGATTGTCAACGGTACTACGATAATTACTTTTCTGAGCAGACTGAAGAAGATAGACTGCTTCGGAAACCCGAGTCCGACAAAGGTGGACTGTCCACAGAACATAAGCCCCATCATAAAGAAACCTGCAAAGAACAGCTTTAGTGCATGAGTCGCAACCTTCGCCAGTTCTTTGTCGGAAGTAAATAATCCAACGAAAAATCCCGGGAAGAAATGCACCAGCAGCCACGCAACTATCATATAACTCATAACCATTGTAAATGTAATGAGAATTCCTTTCTTCACACGGTCATACTTCTTTGCACCAAAGTTATAACCAAGCACAGGCTTCGCTCCCTCTGTCACACCATTTGCCGCTAAGTTAAATATCTCCCGCACTGAATTTAAAATCGTCATAGCACCAACATATAAATCTCCGCCCCATTTGGCCAACGTGGCATTACATGCAATCTGACTTAAGCTATTCGTAACACACATGATAAACCCTGAGGTTCCAAGGCTAATAATGGAAAAAATCATTTTTCCATCGTTCAGCTTCATATCACTTCGTTTCAGTGGGTACTGTACTTTCTTACTTCTAAGGAAAATCAACACCCACAGACAGCTCGCAAACTGGCTGATAATGGTCGCTATCGCTGCACCTCTGACCCCAAGTTCAAATGCAAAAATAAAAACCGGGTCTAATATCAAATTCAAAACCGCACCGATACACACGGTTATCATTCCCATAGTACCAAATCCCTGTGCATTAATAAACAAGTTCATTCCAACACTTACCATAACAAACAACGTACCCAAAAGATAAATCTGCAAATAAGCTGCTGCCGTTGGATAAGTAGCGTCTGAAGCTCCAAATGCATACAAGATTGGTTTCATAAAAATATAAAATACAGCCATCAAGACAAGCCCTGTCAAAATCAAAAGTTTAAAGCTGACATTTTCCAGTTTGGAAGCTTTTTCATCCTCTCTGGCGCCTCGCGCAATGGACATCAGTGGTGCTCCACCGCCTGAATACAACTGTGTAAATGCACTGATAATTGAGACAATTGGAAATACAAGACCAACTCCGATGAGTGCCTGGTCTGCCCCGCTTTTAATATGTCCCAGATACACACGGTCCACCAGATTATACATAAGCTGTACTGCCTGTGCAATCGTAACCGGAACCGCCATAGATAAAATATTTTTCGTAATAGACCCTTCTGAAAAATCATTTTCCTGTTTCAATTTCTTCTCCATACTTCCATCCTACCCTGTCTGCCGAATAGCAGAATCCTTTTTACTTCTATTTTCAACACACCTAGTATAGTAATTTCATTCCAAAAATTCAACCAAATTTCTGAATAGATTTCTTCCCTAAACTGTATTTTCTACAAACTAAAAATGGCAACTATGAGAAACACGCTTCGCGAGTTTCTCAAGTTATCGCGGCAGTCGCCAAGGTCTCGTGCAAGCACGGACTTTGGCTCGTTGCTCGCGTAAATAAAAAAGAAGACATCAGCTAAAATCACCTCTGCCTTCTCATTTTATTCTTTATAAATTGTATCTGTTACATACTCACCGTCATCTGTAATAGACTTCTGCCCTTCTGAAAATTTCGTATATAATATTGCGTACATTTCCGCATTTTACAGAAGAATTTTTCCTTTTCCGATGCGTTGCAATAAACTTTCCAAAAACCGCAGCTTTCACAGTTCTGTCCACGATTTTCAATAAATCCTTTGACATCCTCGATCGGATATCCCAGGAAGATGCCTATTTCATGCGGAAAACAAGTATAACGAGACAAACGCACTTTCAAATGTACGAGGCAACTTTCCACGTCGTATCCTTCATACCCGTATTTTATCAGTAACGCCGCTGCCTCTGGATTCTGTAACTCCTTTTCCAACATTGTTCTACGATAAATATAAATCAGAACAGATTCCTCTCTCCACAGTAGTGCCTCTGCGTAGACACCTTTCTGATTCAAAAGTGCATTTACCTTTGTAAGCTCTTCTATCACTTCTGCTTTATCTGTATAAAAATAATTAAAAAGATTGGCGCTTTTGATCCCAGCAAGTGTTGGTGCGCAATGCTCAATCAATCTGTTTTCTAACATGAATGGTACCCCTTTTATTTCTCAGGCTCTCCTGTTCTGGCTTCGAAAACTACAGCGCAGCCAGCCGTTTTCCAGCTTCTTCGCACGCTGACAAGGCTTCATCGTCCGGAGTTTCCTGGCAAATGATTCCTTCTCCATCCAGCACGTTTGCACCACATCCGCTCATACGGTCTGCCCAATCACGCATCCATTCTCCATCACCCCAGCCATAAGAGCCAAAGAGTGCAATGGTTTTTCCATTTGCAATGCCCTCTACTTCACATACAAATGGTTCCATTTCTGCCTCTTCCAATACTTCTGCGCCCATGGCAGGACAGCCAAGTGCAAAGCATGTCGCATCTTTCAAGTCATTTACTGACGCTGCTCCTACTTCTAATACAACAGCTTCTTTACCGGCTTCTGTAATTCCTTTTCCAATTGCCTCTGCCATTGCCTGTGTATTTCCTGTCTGTGACCAATAAACCACATAAATCTTATCCATGTTAATCCTCCTAGTTATTCTCAATTATCTCTAGTTAGTGTCTTGTAACTCAATACGAGAATACCACACTTTGTGAGAATTAGCAATATAGTTAATAGAGATAGTTTCTCAATAATAAAAATAGTCTCTTAATAAAAAGGAATTTTATACATATAAAAAGGCAA
>CAJMSZ010000065.1 GCA_905216215.1 uncultured bacterium
ATTATGTTAAGAGGAATTTATCCCGGGAGTTTTGACCCGGTCACTCTTGGACACATAGATATTATCAAAAGAGGCAGTCACATCACAGATGAACTAATTGTAGGCGTACTGCGCAATAACGCAAAAATGCCGTTGTTTTCTGTAGAAGAACGTGTTAGAATGTTAGAGGAAGTGACAGGTGACCTTCCAAATGTCAAAATTATTCCGTTTGACGGATTACTTGTCGATTTTGTCAGAGACATGGATGCATCCGTTGTCATCCGTGGACTTCGCGCCATTACTGATTTTGAATATGAGTTACAGATGGCTCAGACCAATTATAAGCTGGCACCGGATGTGGAATATATTTTTCTGCCAACCAATCTGCAATATTCTTATTTAAGTTCATCCATGGTGAAAGAAGTTGCAGCATTTGGTGGAGATATTTCTAATTTTGTTCCCGATGTTCTGATTGACAGAATTGCAGAAAAGTACCGCGTTAACCAGCGGTAAGAAGGAGAGTGTAAAATGAGCAGCCGTATTGAACAGATTATTGAAGAGATTGAAGAGTACATTGACAGTTGTAAATTTCAGCCATTGTCAACGACTAAGATTATTGTAAACAAGGATCAGATTGATGAGCTTCTTCGCGAGTTGCGTATGAAGACTCCGGATGAAATTAAACGTTACCAGAAGATTATCGCAAATAAGGATGCAATTTTAGCTGATGCACAGGCAAAAGCAGAAAGCATGTTAGAAGAAGCACAGGTTCAGACAAATGAACTTGTCAGTGAACATGAGATTATGCAACAGGCATATGCTCAGGCTAACGAGATTGTCATGGCAGCTACAGAGCAGGCACAGCAGATTCTGGACAATGCCACAAGTGATGCCAATGACATCCGTATCGGAGCAATCCAGTACACTGATGACTTGCTTGCAAATGCAGAAAGCATCATCGGTCACACATTGGACAGCTACACAACGAAGTATGACACCCTTGTAAATTCTCTTCAGGAATGCTACAATGTTGTCAGAAACAATCGTGCAGAGTTAGATGTTCCGGAGAAGTCTTCCCGTGGACTGGAAGCAGAATTTGGTCAGGATAATACGCAGGCATAAGGGGAGAAATGCAAGTGTATTTCAGTTATTAAAATGACTGTATAACATAAGAAAAATAATTGCTAATAAACTGGTTACCATTGCGGTAATCAGTTTTTCTTTTATATATTGCCGAAAACATAAGCCTGCCCGCTCCACAATACACTTCGTCTGAAATCCGGCACATAGCCCACCAAAAGCTACAAGTGCCATAGAAAGAACATATTTTACTTCAAAAGCAACTTCTGCGTCCCCTATCATATGAATCCCATTGGTAAGTTCCAGAGCAGGAAGCAGGAAAAGCTGCCAACCCCTTCCTGAAAAAGGCAGCGCTTTTAAACCATATAACAGAACACAGAACATCATAATATAGCCACCAATTTTTAAAATCGTCTCACAGCTTTCCCAGATACTTTCATCCAGGCTGCTACTACTTGTATTTGCATCGGTTAACATTCTTGCATCATAATTTTTTTTAAAATCCGAATAATACATTTTGCGAAACAAAAATCCGGAAATCACATAGGAGCTTATCAGAATCCCCAGACTTATGTATGCCAGATCATGTCTTTTTAAACTTCGTTCGAAAACAAAGCCAATGACAAATCCCGGACTAGTATTGTTGCAAAAGGAGAGGAGATACGCTCCCTCCTTTTTACTGATTTTTCCACTGGAAACAAATTCTGTAATTATCATTGCCCCAATAGGTGCACCGCAAAAAAAACCGCATAAAACAGCATAAGAGGACCACTTGAATATAGAAAAAACAGGGCCAAGTACAGGCGAAACCACTTTAGAAAACCTGTAAATGGCACCGCTTTTCATAAGTAATGCATTGACCACAAAAAATGGAAATAACGTGGGAAGAACCGTCTGAAACCATAAAAGAAGTCCTGTATTTGCACCATTAAAACTAATATTCGGAAAAACAAGCAGGAAGACAAGGCAAATCAAAAGAAATACGGATAACATACTATTCCTTCCCGTTTCTATTATATATATCACTTTAGTCTATGACCGGCTCTGACTCCTTATGTCAAGGCTGCCGGAAAGATTGACATCCCTGATACATATATTATAAAAAAGGAAAAAAACAGTATGTGAAATGAAAAGACCAAATTGTCTGCTATTTTGTTTTCTCTTTGCTCTGTTTACAACACTTTTACTTCACGATCTTACACTCCAATCTCAACAGTCGAAATTAACCAGGTCTTATATACAGGGAGACGAATTCCGCTCTCACGAACTAAGCAAAGATATGATCGATCTTCTAAAAGCAAAACCTCCCTCTGAAAGAGGAAAACAGGCCGGACTCTATCTTTTGCAGCATAATTATCCCCCTGAGGAAGAACCTTTTTCCCAGAATAAAAACTGGCAGTTTTATGTAAATTGCTGCAATGCTATCTGGCAGGATATCGCTTATTTTCCCATTCCCATATCCACATCTCATGAAGAATATCAGGTTTCTTATGGAGACAGTTGGATGATGGAGCGAACCTATGGAGGTAAAAGAGGACACGAGGGAACGGATTTGATTGCGAGTGAAAATACTCCCGGTCTATATCCTGTTCTAAGTATGACAGATGGTGTCATCAAACACATAGGCTGGTTAGAACAAGGCGGTTACAGGGTCGGCATAGAGTCCCCATCCGGTGGCTATTTTTACTATGCTCATCTGGATTCCTATGGAAATATCCGGGAAAACATGGAAATTCCTGCAGGCTATGTTCTGGGATTTATGGGGAACAGTGGATACGGAAAAGAAGGTACAAAAGGAATGTTTGTCACTCACCTTCATCTGGGAATCTATCTATATGAAAATGACGAAGAAATCAGTATAAACCCATATTGGATTTTGAAAATGATTGAAGAGAAAAGGCTTTCCTGTTCATTCTAACTATGGTATACTTTGTATTGTCATTCGACGAATGGCCATCATGATATAACATGGAGGAATCACAATTGATCACATTACCCGTTGAATTTGAAGAGAAAATGCGTTGCTTACTTGGCGATGAATTTGACGAATATATAAAGTGTTACGACGCTCCCCGTTATTATGGTCTGCGCGTCAATACCCAGAAGATTTCCGTAGAAGATTTTTTAAAAATATGTCCCTTTAATGTGACACCAATTCCCTGGATTGAAAATGGCTTTTATTATGATGGAGAACAGATTTCCCCTGCCAAACATCCGTATTATTATGCCGGTCTTTATTACCTTCAGGAGCCAAGTGCCATGACACCGGCCAGCCGCCTTCCGGTGGAGCCCGGTGATAAGGTACTGGATGTATGTGCAGCCCCGGGTGGTAAAGCTACTGAACTTGGTGCAAAGCTTCACAGAGAAGGTGTTCTGATTGCCAATGACATCAGCAGTTCCCGTGCCAAGGGGCTTCTTAAGAACTTAGAAGTATTCGGAATTGGAAATATGTTGGTTCTGAGCGAAGAGCCTGGAAAACTGGAAAATTATTTTCCGGAATTTTTTGATAAAATTCTCATTGATGCTCCTTGCTCCGGTGAAGGGATGTTCCGCAAGGATAAAAAAATGGTAAAAGCATGGGAAGAGCACGGACCTGCGTTCTTTTCAAAGCTGCAGCGAAGCATCATAACTCAATCAGCACGTATGTTAAAGCCAGGTGGAATCATGCTTTATTCTACCTGCACTTTTGATGCTCTCGAAAATGAAGGGACGATAGAATATTTGTTAAAAGAATTCCCAGAATTTCATATTTTGGATATGGAATCTTACGAAGGATTCGCAAGTGGCAGACCGGAATTCACGGAATCCGGGAATCCACAGTTAACCAAAACGGTTCGAATTTTCCCACACAAAATGAAAGGAGAGGGACATTTCCTTGCATTGTTACAGAAAGGTGAGACAGAAGAGTCTTTATCTGAGAAAGCATCCAATATATCATCTGGCAAAAAGAAAATTCCAGAAGATATACAGCAGTTTTTCCAGAATGTCAGCTGGCAGCTTCAGCCGGAACGGCTGGATATTCACGGAGAAAGGGTTTATTATATGCCTGAGAATCTTCCGGATATGCGCGGAATCCGTTTCCTGCGGACAGGACTTCTTCTTGGTGAACTGAAAAAGAACCGTTTCGAGCCAAGCCAGGCTCTGGCCATGTATCTGAAAGCATCTGAATTTGCACATACCATTAGTCTGTCTGCTGAGGATGAACGGATTACCCGTTATTTAAAAGGGGAAACCATAGAAGTAGACGACCTTACCACACCGCAAGAAACAGGATGGCACCTGGTATGTGTAGATGGTTACCCGTTGGGATGGGGCAAATTGAATCAGGGAACACTGAAAAACAAATATTTGCCGGGATGGAGGAATCAATCCTCATGATCAGACTGGATAAATACCTTGCAGATATGGGAATCGGCACCCGTACAGAAGTAAAGAAGTTCATCCATGCAGGGCGGATTCAGGTAGATGGACAGACCATAAAAAAGCCGGAAAGCAAAGTAGATACCGAAACTCAGCAGATTTGTTTTGATGGTATACCAGTCCACTACCGGGAATATGAATACTATATGCTTCATAAACCTGCGGGAGTCGTATCTGCCACAAAAGACAAAAAAGAAAAAACCGTACTGGATCTGCTGAATATCCAGAAACGAAAGGATTTATTTCCAGTCGGCAGGCTGGATAAAGATACAGAGGGTCTTTTGCTGATAACAAATGACGGTGCACTTGCACACAGACTCCTCGCTCCGGGAAAGCATGTGGACAAGGTATATTTTGCCTGCGTAGAAGGAAAGGTAACAGATGGTGATATTTTTGCCTTCTCACAAGGACTTGACATTGGTGACCCGGATCCTACACTTCCGGCAAAACTGGAAATCCTGACATCAGATGACGTATCTGAAATCCTGCTTACCATACAGGAAGGGCGTTTTCATCAGGTGAAACGTATGTTTGAAGCTGTAGGAAAAAAAGTCATTTATTTAAAACGTTTATCCATGGGGACACTACATCTGGATGAAACACTTCCAAAGGGTGGTTTTCGTGCCCTCACAGAACAGGAGATAAAAAAATTATGTTAGACAATAAATCAGCCCTGCTCTTTGATTTCGATGGTACTTTAGTCGATTCCATGGGAGTATGGGTACAGATTGATGAAGATTATATAAAAAAGTACAACCTTGTTGAGCCGGAACATTTTCATAAAGATATGGAGGGGCTCAGCTACACAGAAACTGCCGAGTATTTTCTGAAGGTATTTCCAACTCTTCCACATACGGTAGAAGAGTTGAAAGAAGAGTGGTATCATATGGCACTCTATAAGTACACTCATGAAATAGAACTCAAAAAGGGAGCGGAAGCTTTTCTTCGTAAAGCCAAGGAAGATGGGTTTAAAACCGGAATTGCTACCAGCAATGACAGACAGCTTGTAGAAGCATGCCTGGCTTCCTTGGGAATTTCCGAATGCATTGATACCATCAGTACCGGATGTGAGGTTCAAAAAGGAAAGCCCGCACCGGATGTGTATCTGAAGGCTGCCGAAAATCTGCATATAAAACCAGAGAGCTGTCTTGTATTTGAAGATGTTCCTATGGGAATTCTTGCCGGGAAAAACGCCGGTATGGAAGTTTGCGCTGTAGAAGACTGGTTTTCTGCCAAGCAACGGGAGAAGAAAAGAGCACTTGCTGATTACTATATTCAAGATTACACAAGAATTTTAAACCACACATTTGAGGTGTTATAAAGATGGAAGCTACCTTTTTACCAATTAATAGAAAAGAAATGGAAGCTCGTGGCTGGCAGCAGGTGGATTTTGTCTATGTATGCGGAGACGCTTATGTAGATCATCCGTCCTTTGGACATGCTATCATTACCAGACTCTTAGAGGCACACGGTTATCGTGTAGGGATGATTGCCCAGCCTGACTGGAAAGACAAAAAGAGTATCTGTACATTTGGTGAGCCAAGACTTGGTTTTCTCGTTTCTGCCGGGAATATGGACTCCATGGTAAATCATTATTATGTTTCCAAAAAAAGGAGACATCAGGATTCCTATACACCAGGCGGTGTTATGGGAAAACGTCCTGATTACGCAGCCGTTGTATATGGGAATCTGATTCGTCAGACCTACAAAAAGACGCCGATTATTTTAGGCGGTATTGAAGCAAGCCTTAGAAGGCTGGCTCATTATGACTACTGGTCCAATCAGCTAAAGCGCTCCATTCTGCTGGATTCCGGTGCAGACTTGATTTCCTATGGAATGGGGGAACGCTCTATCATCGAAATCGCAGAAGCACTGGACGCAGGAATCCCGGTGCA
>CAJMSZ010000066.1 GCA_905216215.1 uncultured bacterium
CATCAATGTGGATATAACTGTCGGCTTTTTTGTGGGATAAAAGAACTACCGTCTCAACATGATATGTGCCCGGGAATAAATCAATACACGCAATTCTCTCTACCTTATATCCTCTTCCCTGCAGCATTTCCAAGTCTCTCGCCAGACTGGTCGGTTTACAGGCAATATAAACCATCTTCTCTACACCGAAATCAATAATCTTTTCCAGTGCTTTCGGGTGCACCCCATCCCTCGGAGGATCCAGCACGATTAAATCCGGTACTTCACCAAGCTCGTCTATCACTTTCAGCACGTCACCGGCCCAGAAGCTGCAATTATCAAGCCCATTCTGTTGGGCATTTTCCCTGGCAGCCTCTACAGCCTCTTCCACAATTTCCACGCCAACTACTTTCTTGGCAACCGGAGCCAGTATCTGTGCAATAGTTCCTGTTCCACTGTAAAGATCGAAAATGACTTTATCTTTTGTATCACCTATATAAGCTCTTGCAGTCTCATAAAGCACTTCTGCTCCCAGAGAATTGGTCTGGAAAAAGGAAAATGGCGTGATTTTGAACTTTAGTCCCAGCAATTCTTCATAGAAATAATCCTGTCCAAATAAAATCTCTGTTCCTTCATCTTTTACAACATCTGCTAGGCTGTCATTCCTGGTATGCAGGATTCCTACGATTCTTCCTGTCAGCTTCAGACACTTAAGTGCATCTACTAATTTTTCTTTTTCCAGTTCATATTCCGTAGTGGTTACCAAATCCACCAGTATTTCTTCTGTTTTCACTGCTTTTCGAACTAGCAAATGACGGAAAAACCCCGTGTGACGCATGCGGTGATAATATGGAAGCCCTGTTTCCTGTGCAAACTGCAGAACACCGGTTAAAATTGCCCGGAAATCACTATCCACAATCTGGCAATCCGGAACATTTACAATGTCATGGAAACTTCCTCTTTTATGCATACCAAGGGCAAGCGGACCATCTTTGTACTCATCTCCAAAAGAGAACTCCATCTTATTCCGATATTCTTTCTGAACCGGACTAGGCTTTACACCTTCCCACACATAGTCGCCATCTACCGCCTCATCCATCATGGCTTTTATCTGCTGTTCCTTCATCTGAATCTGCTTCTCATATGGCAGATTCTGGTATGTGCATCCTCCACAATTTCCAAAATGTGGACATGGAGATTCCACTTCCATGGAAGATTTCTCCAGCACTTCCAGCAATCGTCCCTCTGCTTTTCCCTTTCTAATCTTATTCACAGCAAAGCGGACAGTCTGTCCCTCTACCGTATTCTTTACTACAACGGTTTTCTCTTCTCCCGGAATTACAGCAACTCCTTTGTTTGGAAACTCTACTTTTTCAATTTTTCCTTCTAAAATTTGTCCTTTTTTCATACATTACCTCTTTTTATCAAACTATGAGAATCGCGCTCGGCGAGATTCTCAAGTCATCGCGGCAGTCGCCAAGGTCTTGTGCAAGCACAGACTTTGGAGCGCTACCTACGCAAATATCAAAAAACAAGACAGGAATCTCAAGACCCCTGCCTTATTCTTACCTTCTCTGTGATTTACTGTACTTCGTCTTCATCGTTAAAAAAGTCTTCATCGAAGTCTTCGTCAAAATCTTCCAGATAATCGGTTGCGAAGAAACGATATACCGCAAAAGCGATTCCTGCTACTGCTGCTACCGCTCCGATAATTGCCAGTCCCCACAGTACCGTTGTTTTTACCTTTTCATCTTCTTTTTTCTGAACAAGTTCATTCAATTTTGTTGTTGCAAGAATTTCTTCAAATTTTGTCATGTTTCCACGCCCTTTCTACTACATCCAAGACAATCTTGTATGTAACTATTTGCTTTTTTCAGTATAGCATTTTTGTGCTTAAATTTCTACTATATTATTTCAATTTTCTGAAGTGATATTCCATCTTTTTAGTTAATTCTTAGATTAGATTTTCTGTAACCTGGCAAACATGGCAAACATCTTTTTTACCCCTGCTGTATCAAAATTTACTGTTACTTCATAGTCTCTTCCTCCTGAAGTAATCTGGGTAACAAGACCTTCGCCAAATTTCACATGTCTGACTCTGTCACCCACTTCATAATCCAATGTTCCATCCTGTTTCTTTCCAAACTGCTGCACTGGTTTTGCAGCAGCAAATGGTTTCGAATGAAATGCCTGTTTTGCCTGCTGATAAGCAGTACTTTTTACAGATTCAACTTCCTTTTTCTTTTCGAAAACAACGCGCTCTGTAAGAAGTTCCTCCGGAATTTCTTCCACAAACCGGGACACTCTGTTATATTGTGTAGTTCCATGTATCATCCGCCGTCTGGCACAAGTCAGCGCCAGTCTCTTCTTTGCTCTTGTAATTCCCACATAACAAAGCCGTCGTTCTTCTTCCACCTCCATAGGGTCTTCCGAATTGATAGACATATAACTCGGAAACAGACCATCTTCCATTCCCGTCAGATATACATTTGGGAACTCCAGTCCCTTTGCGCTATGTAAGGTCATCAGTACCACATAATCTGAGGTTTCATCCAGAGAGTCAATATCCGCTACCAATGCCACTTGTTCCAGGAATCCGGATAAGGTCGCTTTTTCTCCTGCCTCTTCACATTCTTCTTCGTAGGCCTTCATTTTATTCTTCAGCTCTTCGATATTTTCCAGACGTGCCTCGGCCTCCTCGTCTGTTTCTGCCTGCAGCTCCTCCACGTATCCGGTTGTCTCAATAATGCTATCCATCAAATCTGAAATGGTAAGGAAATCAGATTCTGCCTTCATTTCCTCAATAACGGCCACAAAACGTTCAATCTTCCCGGCGCTTCTTCCTACGCCCTGAATTCCTGCTGCAGCCTTGGAAGCTTCATAGAAACTAATCTCATGTTCGTAAGCATAATCCTGGATTCTTCCTATGGTAGTTGCTCCAATTCCGCGCTTTGGCACATTGATGATACGCCTTACAGCCAGGTCATCTTTACCATTTTCAATAGTCTTCAGATATGCAAGCAAATCTTTGATTTCCCTTCTTGCATAGAAATTGATTCCACCCACGATTTTATAAGGTATATTGGAAACAACCAGCTTTTCTTCAAACATACGGGACTGTGCATTGGTGCGATACAGAATCGCATGGTCATTATAAGCCTCACCTTTCATGTTTACATTTCTGCGGATATCCCGAACTACAAATTCTGCCTCTTCATATGCACTGTCAAACTGTCGAAACTGCACCTGCTCTCCCTGTTCATTCTCTGTCCAGAGTGCTTTTGCCTTTCTTCCCTTGTTGTGGGCAATAACTGCGTTTGCGGCATTCAGAATGTTCCCCGTGGAGCGATAATTCTGTTCCAGTTTAATAACCTTGGCGTCCGTAAAGACCTGTTCAAAGTTCAAAATATTCTTTATATTTGCACCACGGAATTTGTAAATTGACTGGTCATCATCTCCTACTACGCAGAGATTTTTATATTTTCCTGCCAACGTGCTTACCAGCATAAACTGCACCGTGTTTGTATCCTGATACTCATCCACCATAATATAACGGAAACGATTCTGATAATAATCCAGTACATCCGGCTGTGTCTGGAAGAGCTGCACTGTCTTTACAAGCAGATCATCAAAATCCAGTGCATTATTAGCCCGCATCTCTTTCTCATATTCTATATAAGCCTCGGCAATCTTCTTTCTTGTGAAGTCCCCTTCTGCCTGAATCCGAAATTCTTCCGGACTTATCATCTCATTCTTTGCCGCCGAAATTGCCCCGAGGAGGGTACGTTCTTTATAAACCTTCGTATCCAGTTGCAAAAACCGGCATACATCTTTCATCAATGTCTTCTGGTCGTCTGTATCATAAATCGTAAAATTTGTGTCATATCCCAGACGGTCAATGTATCGTCTTAAGATGCGGACGCACATAGAATGAAAGGTACTGACCCAGATACTTTCCGAACCCATTCCCACGATTTTATCTACTCGTTCCCGCATTTCACTTGCCGCTTTATTGGTAAATGTAATTGCAAGGATATTCCACGGATTTACATGCTTCTCCTCAATCAGATATGCAATACGGTGTGTCAGCACTCTGGTCTTCCCGGAACCCGCCCCTGCAAGCAGCAAAAGCGGTCCCTCTGTATCATATACCGCTTCTCGCTGCGGTTCATTTAACGAATCATAAATACTCATAATCGAATTCCTTTTCCTTCTCTTTTCGTGCCCTAATGGGCGCTGGTACTTTTCTTAGCATATCACATTTTTCGCTGATTGAAAAACAAAATAGATGGTTTTATGTGTTTACTTTATAAATTTACTATGTTAAAATGTAAGAGTGAAAATAATACGGAGGTAATCGGTATGAGTAAAAAAATCAGAACAGAAGCTGTTGATTTCTTATTTGACTCCATCTTGCTTCTTGAAACTAGAGAGGAATGCTATAAATTCTTTGAAGACATTTGCACGATTAATGAATTGCTTTCTCTATCTCAGAGATTTGAAGTTGCCAAGATGCTGCGAAGTGATAACACTTATCTGGAAATTGCAGAAAAGACCGGCGCTTCTACTGCCACCATCAGTCGTGTTAATCGCTCTCTCAACTATGGAAACGATGGTTATGATATGATTTTTGAACGTTACAATAACTGGAAAAAATCCAATGAATCAGAATTATAAGTTTATTATTTCCTACGATGGAGCGCGTTATAGCGGGTGGCAAAGCCAGGGAAACACAGATGCAACCATTCAGGGAAAACTGGAGACCGTTCTTTCAAAAATGACTGGAACATCCGTTGAACTTATCGGAGCAGGAAGAACCGACGCAGGGGTCCATGCAAAAGCAATGACCGCCAATGCAACCTTGTATACAGATTTGACAACTTCTCAAATCCGGAACTATCTGAACTTCTATCTTCCATGTGACATTTGTGTTCTGGAAGTCCATGAGGCTGCTCCCCGTTTTCATAGCAGATATCACGCTACTGGAAAGACTTACACATATACTTGTTATATCGGTCCTTTAAAGCCGATATTTGACCGAAATTATGTTTATGTTCTAACATATGCTCCTGATATAAAGAAAATGCAGAAAGCCGCAGAATTTCTTATAGGAGAACATGATTTCAGAAGTTTTTGTGGTAATCCCAGATTTAAAAAATCCACCATCCGCAATGTGGATTCTATTCAAATTACACAGGAAGGACCTTATGTCAGATTCACTTACCACGGAAATGGATTTCTCCAGAATATGGTACGAATCCTTACAGGAACCTTGCTGGAAGTTGGGTGTGGAAAGCGCAGTCCCGACAGCATGATAGCCCTTTTAGATGCCAAAGACCGAAAAGAAGCCGGATTTATGGCACCTGCCCAGGGGCTCTGTCTGATGAAAGTTGACTATAATTAATACTCTATGTAAAAAACAGTTGCCTTCTGGCAACTGTTTTTACGTTACAAATTATTTTTTCTTTTTTCCCTGTTCATCCGGTGCAATCTCATCCACCAGTTTTTCTATCAGTAATTTCTTCACATATACATCAAAACCGAGACTGCAAATAAACGCAAACAGTTGTAAATATTTCTGCTGTTCATCCTCTGCCTCTCCAAATAACGTTTCCGTCTGATGATAGCTCTGCTCCACATCTGCTTTCAATGTATCAATCTTACTTTTCTCAAGTTCACATATCTGCTTATAGATTTCTTCAAAACCATACTCTCCCTCTGTGGAGAAATACTGTTCCGTCAGTGGTTTCAACAATGTCTCAATATCCTTTATGGACAGGATATTTTTTAAATAATAAATATAGATTAAAGTCAGAATGTGTTCCTTGGAGTATTTCTTCTTGATTGGAGCCGGAAGAAGATGATTCTTAGCATAATTATTGATCATGGTCTTCGTGAGTACCTTATCCTCCGGATAACGCTTATTTTCCTTCATCTGCTCTTCCATAAAAGTTGTGACCTGATCCATATACAAGTCAATATTCGGAATATCCTCCAGCCGGACATAATCCATCTCCTCTATACTCTGCAAAATACTATTTAATAAATCATTTGAATCAATCATCATATTTTATCACCTCAATACAGACATTATATAGTACCAAAAACCATTTATCAAGTTGCTTGAATGTAAAATTTATACACCCGAACGCAAAATTTCCGCAACTGTTTATAGCATCACCTTTTCTGCAAATTCAAATAATCGAAATTTTTCTGGTCAATCGTTAAATTTCTATAAAAATAAAAACTATTTATGTAATTCGTGTTATACTGTAACTCATGAAATACCAAAGAAAGGATGAGGTAGTGTATGAATCTGAAAGCTGCTTTACGAAGTGCACATTTATTTGCCAAAAAAGAAGCTCTTGCTCCCCT
>CAJMSZ010000067.1 GCA_905216215.1 uncultured bacterium
GCAGAGCCGATAACACCGAGAATAGTTTTATCTTGGGTTATCGGCTTATTTTATTTAGGGTTAAAAAGTGGAGGATTACTCGTCCTCCACTTCCTTAGACTTGATGATTCCGTCAGCAACACTTTCCATGATAACTAAATCCTTATCAGAAAGGCTATCAAGCTGCTTTTCCAACTGTCGTCTTCTGGTGCTTTTATCCAGATCAGACGCAGGCAGGAAAAACTCATCAACCGAAATATTAAGTAATGATACAAGGTCATAGAACACCTGTAAACTTGGGTGCTGCCCTTTGTTCTCAATATTTGTCAGATAACGTGGGTCAATCTCAATCATTGCTCCCACTTGCTCACGGGTTAAGTTTTGTTTTTTGCGAGCTGCTTTGATTGTAAGACCAAAGGCTCTAAAATCGTATTTATCTTCCTTTTTACGCATATATAATCACCTCACTATATTCTACAGTTCCTGTTGATTTTCTAACAGGTATAGAAAAACGTATAGTATGGTTTATTAGTTCCTGTTATGCGTATCAAAAGAAGAAAATTACTGTTAAGCGGTAAATAAAAAAAACCGTTATTAACAGTATCATTTTTGCGTGTCAAAAAATATCTTTACTTAAATGGCGGTTTGGAA
Organism: uncultured bacterium; assembly: GCA_905216215.1. Lineage (GTDB taxonomy): Bacteria > Bacillota > Clostridia > Lachnospirales > Lachnospiraceae > Allocoprococcus. Next base: position 631 of record CAJMSZ010000067.1, read on the forward strand.
AGCCGCCTTTTTCTTTTTCCAACAATGAAAAATAGCATATTGGTTTGGTTTAGCGGCTCTGGGAGGTAGCCGCATTGAAAAACCTGTGTAATCGACAATCTTCAACATATCTGTTATTGTCAAAAAAATATTAGCTTTCAAAGCGGCGCAATATACTCTTGAATATGGTTTTTCACATTACATAGCAGGAATAATTTTAAAAGCACAAGAACAGCATTTCTTTTATGCTCTTGTGCTTTTTTTGCTGCCTAAAAAATTTTTCAAAATCTTTTCTGAAAGCGCAACAAATAGCTGCTGCGTGGGTAGCTACTGTGCGGAAAGGGGGATAGAGGGAAAACAACCTCATCTACTCTCACGCAGAAAGGAGGTGAATCAGCATGAAGTCATCTTCTTTCCAACAGGCTATTCAAGCACAGTTTGATTGCCTTACAAAGAAAGTCATAAAAAGAGCAGCAATGAAGTATAACCGTGATATTTCAAGACGCTTGAAACATGAAGTTCCATTCTCTGAAATTTCAGATTTGGAATTGAACAAAGCAGGCGTTTATGACAGATATTCCAGCGATTATACAGCGTTTAATGTTCTTGGCATGGAAGTACAAGTATCGGACGACCAGTTAAGCAAAGCGCTCAAATGTTTACCAGAGAGAAAACGCAATATCATTTTGTTGTCCTACTTTATGGATATGTCTGACGCAGAAATCGGAGAGCTTATGAACGTGGTACGCACCACTGTATACCGTCACAGGACAAGCACTCTGGAAGAATTACGAAAAATGATGGAGGAGGAATAGCATGGATAAAGACCAAAAACATATACCGTTTGCTGTGATTGTGGCGGCTACCAATGGTGATGAAGCTGCAATACAGGAAATTTTAGATTTCTATGACGGATACATATCAAAGTTGAGCTTACGCAAATTGTATGACGAATACGGTAATGTCTACATGGTGGTGGATTCTGAATTAAAAGGCAGAATACAGGCGGCGGTCATGGATATGATTGCAAACTTTGAGATTGTCGTAATCTAATCATTCTGACGGGCGGAGCATTTCCCCTTTCCTCTGCTCCGCTTGTCAATCTATGAAAGTCCATTAGCTAGGTAGTGGATTTTCATAGACTGGCAAATACAGTCGGGAGTTCTTTGACAACTGAATACAATAATCAAATACGTTTGATATGCAGTGAGCCGACAGACTGGAACGCTATGACCCGCGAAAGGAGGGAAAACAGGTGAGCGACCACGCCAGTGATCTGTGAACAACTGTTGGAAAGGTTGTTGCCATGACCTGTATATCAGAATAATGATACACCCGTATGACACGGTTCGCCCATCAGAATGGGAAAGGTGAAAGTCCTGTGGAGCTTGCCAGAGCCATTTGATTATTGAGAAAAAGCAGCGCAGGCAGGTATATTGGATAAGCCTGTTTGCGTATGTTGAGAATAGATAGCTGAAACAAGGAGGGCGATAAAGTTTGGAAAAGAAAGAACCAATCCAATATACAGTGGAAAGAGAATTTTTGTCAAAATTTACCATAGAGGAATTGCTTGTCCGTATCATCAAATCTCACCTTAATAATAAGGCTCAAAATGGGTAGTCTGGTAATGGTAAATCCACAGAAAACGGCTGTTTTTTGCGGTAAAGCGTGGTATAATCTTATTATAGATAGGGCGACAGTTGAATGGGTGGATATATGAAACTTCAAAAGGTATTGAACTTATTCAATGTTGCAATTTATATCAGATTATCAAGAGAAGATGGTGATAAGGAAGAAAGCGATAGTGTAGGAAATCAGAGAAAACTCTTAACAGAGTATGTTGCGAAAAAAGATGATTTTATTTTGTACGACGTATACGTTGATGATGGTTATTCGGGAACAAATTTCAACCGACCTAGTTTCCAAAGAATGATTGCGGATATTGAAGATGGAAAGGTAAACTGCGTTGTTGTAAAGGATTTATCAAGATTCGGGCGTGATTACATTGATACTGGAAGATACTTAGAGCGATATTTCCCAGAATTGGGAGTGCGTTTTATCTCTGTAACAGACAGTATTGACAGTATGAAACAGGCATATGATATGCTGCTCCCAATCAAGAATATTTTCAATGAGCAGTATGCAAGAGATATTTCCAAAAAAATACAGGCAACTGTAAAATCAAAACAAAAAGCTGGTGAGTTTATAGGGGCGTTTACAAGTTATGGCTATAAGAAATCCCCTGTTGATAAAAACAAATTAGTAATTGATGATTACGCTGCTGATGTTGTCCGTAGAATCTTTTCCTTATATATACAGGGATATGGAAAACAGAGAATCGCAAAACTGCTGAACGCAGAGGGTATTTTGTGCCCGGCAGAATATAAAAAGGTCAATGGTGAGAATTATAAGAACTGTAACCGTCTGGAAAGCACAACGTACTGGTCGTATTCCACAATCAACAGTATTCTCCACAGGGAAATGTATGTGGGGAACATGGTACAGGGAACAAAGCACCAGCGCATGAGAAGCAAGCAGAAGAAAATGCCAAAAGAAGAATGGATAATCGTTGAAAATACCCATGAGCCAATTATAGATAAAGCAACATGGGAAAAGGCTCAATCTCTTTTACAGAAAAGGACAAGGGAGTTGGATTTGGAAACGAATAAAAATATCTTCGCTGGTTTTGTGAAATGCGGTGATTGTGGCAGGGCAATGACAAAAAATATGTGGCGTCGTGCAGATGGAAGTAAAACATACAGTCTTTATTGTGGAACATATAAGAGAAACGGGAAACAGTATTGTACGCCCCATACGCTTCCTATGGCAGTGTTGGAAGATATTGTACTGGGTGATTTAAAAGCAATCGTTGACAGCGTAGACAACTTAAAAGAGTTAGTACAATCGCAGAGCTTCACAGCTTCAAAAGTTAAAAGGATTGCAGATACGGAACTTAGTAAAATCAAAGCAGAATTGGAACGTGTGAAAAGACTTAAAAAATCCATATATGAAGATTACAGAGAAGAATTGATTTCCAAAGAAGAATTTCTTTCTTACCGAGAGGATTATCTAAAAAAAGAAGAACTTTACTCCAAACAGATTGAAGCGCTGGAAGAAAAGAAGAAAGACAATGTGACAGAAGATGTTTTTGAAACGCCTTGGCTTAAAAGGCTTTTGGAATTAAAAGACATTGAAACACTGGATAGAGACATTGTGGTGGAAATGATAAGCGAAATAAAAGTCTATGAAAACCGCAAAATCAAAATCACTTATAACTTCGGAAATGAACTGGAACATTTATTTTCCAGTGTGTACAGTGTGGAATCGGAGGGAAAGGCTATCTAATCTCACACATTTCTAAATCCCCTAATCAGTCTGGGGGAAATACATATAGCATTTGCGCAATTAACACCCTGCACATGGGGGAGTTGACCCTGGAGCAGTATACGAGGGACGGAAAGAAAAGGACGATACTCTCCACCTTGTACTGGCAATTGGCGAAATTCTTCAGAACAATGGAATTGACGTGGAATATACCCGTACGACAGATGTGTACGAAAGCCCCTATCAAAAGGCAATGGAGGCCAATGAAGCGGGGGTAGACTATTTTGTATCTATTCACCGTAACTCCAGTGAGGAACCCAATCAATATATGGGAGTGGAGAGCCTTGTGTATAATTTGAGCGGAATCAAATATGAAATGGCTCAGAATATCAATGAACAGCTGGAAACAGTTGGTTTTGTAAATCTGGGTGTGAAAGCCCGCCCAAATCTTGTTGTGCTTCGCAGAACCAGAATGCCGTCGGTATTGGTGGAGGTTGGATTTGTGAACTCAGATACAGATAACCGGATTTTTGATGAAAATTTCGAAGATATTGCTGAGGCGATTGCACGAGGAATCATCGAAACGATACATCCGGAGCATGTGGATGAAGACACGAAGACAGAACGCTACAGTGTGCAGGTGGGGTCTTTCCGCAATCCACGTTATGCAAAACGACTCCAGCAAGAATTAGAAGAAGAGGATTTCCCGGCCTATATTGAAGAAAGTGGAGAATTCAACCGGGTTCGTGTGGGAAGAAATTTAACACTTGAGGAAGCAGTGCAACTGGAGAAGGCTCTGAGAAGGAGTGGCTATCAGACAGTGATTGTTAATTAAAAAAGTAGATATGATAAAAGAATGTGAAATATTCGAAAAGCTGCAAAACGGTTTGAAACCGGATTGCAGCTTTTAAAGTTATTCGTTAATATATGATATTTAATATTTAATCAGTAATGGAAGTAGCCACGGATTCCGGCAGATAAATGTGAACCTGTTCAACGCGGTTCTTATCCAACTTTTCTACTACCATACGGATTCCATCAGGCGTAGTAATTTCATCTTTTTCTTCAGGAAGACGATCCAGATGTTCAATGATGAACCCCCCTACGGAATCGTAATCTTCGGATTCCAGATGAAGATCCAGAGAATCATTTAAATCGTCCAGATTGGTAGACCCTTCTACAATATATTCCCGAGGATTGATTTTTCGAATGTTTTCTTCCTCGTTTTCGTCATATTCATCATGGATTTCACCAACGATTTCCTCCAAAATATCTTCCAATGTAATCAGACCTGCGGTTTCTCCGTACTCATCCAGGACAATCGCAATGTTGAAGGATGCAGTACGCATTTCTACCAGCAGCTCGGAAATATTTTTATATTCATAAGTAAAGTATGCTTCGCGCAAAATATCTTTTACGTGAAATTCTTTCTGATTATTGTCAAACAGAAGTAAATCTTTCATGTTAATGGTTCCGACTACATTATCCTTAGACTCTGCATAAACCGGAAGTCGGGTGAATTTGTCTTCCCGGAATAGGGCAATCAGTTCAGAGTAAGAACTGTCGATGTCGGCAAAGGTTACGTTGACACGAGGCACCATAACATCCTTCGCTTTTGCATCGCCTAAGTCGAACACGTTGTAAATCATCTCTTTTTCTTCGGATTCAATGACACCGTCTTCATGGCTCACGTCCACAATGGTACGAAGCTCGTTCTCTGTCATGGTATTCATCTTGGCGTTTGGATCAATACGAAGAATCAGCATGACCAGATTTGACAGACTGTTAATGATAAAAATGACAGGAGTCATGACCTTCATATACAAATCGATTACCGGTGCATAAAGCAGAGCAAGTTTCTCTGAATGAATAGTAGCCAGTGTTTTCGGAGTAATTTCTCCAAAAAGCAGAACCAGTATTGTGAGTATAACACTGGAAATGGCAACAGCCGGGCCACCGAGATTATAAGCCAGAGAAGTAGTCAGTGCGGAAGCAGAAAGATTTACAATATTATTGCCAATCAAAATGGCGCTTAGCATCTTACCAGAGTTTTCAGTTATTTTTAAAGTTGTTGCTGCGCGTGTGTTGCCTACTACGGCAAGGTAACGAAAACGGATTTAATTTACCGT
>CAJMSZ010000068.1 GCA_905216215.1 uncultured bacterium
GTTCCCGCAATATTTATTATATTCTCTCAACATTTAAAAATTGTAAAGCTTAATTTCAAGTATCACATGAACCAAAAATTCACTTTTTCTTTTCCAGCTTACATTTTTGTCGTTCAAATTCACACTTTATTGCATTTTTGTTTAATTTATGATACTACGCAAACAGTTGTTAGCACTATTTTGTTATTATAAATAACTTTTCATTATTTTATAGCCACAGAAAGGAAATCATCATGAAAAAACTCTCCACTGCCATCCTGGCGAACCTCATAATCACGAACCGTAAGAAACTCTCCATGACACAGCAATCACTTGCCGATGCAACCGGAATCAACCGTTCCCTAGTCTCTCGTATTGAAAAAGAAGACTTTCTTCCTTCCATTCCTCAACTGGAACAGTTAGGAGAAGTCCTCGGTTTCGAACCCACTGACGTATTTACAAATGAAATACATGAGAAAAAAAGGAATGTACCATCACCTATGAACATTGCTGTGGCCGGAACCGGATATGTTGGTCTGTCAATCGCTACTCTATTGGCACAAAACAATCACGTCACAGCTGTAGATATTATCCCGGAAAAAGTTGATATGATTAACAAACGTCAATCTCCCATCCAGGATGAATACATTGAAAAATATCTGACCACTAAAGAACTAGATCTGACTGCTACATTAGACGGTGAAGCCGCATACAAAAATGCTGATTATGTCGTTGTAGCAACTCCTACCAACTATGACAGCCAGAAGAATTATTTCGATACCTCCGCAGTAGAAGCAGCAATTGAACTTGTTCTGAAAGTTAATCCGGATGCAATCATTGTAATTAAATCCACCATTCCTGTCGGATACACCGCATCTGTTCGAGAAAAATATCACAGTTCCAATATCATCTTCAGCCCTGAATTTCTGCGTGAATCCAAGGCACTGTACGACAATCTCTATCCCAGCCGTATCATTGTATCTACTGATCCGGAAGATTCACATCTGGTCGAAGCTTCCCACACCTTTGCAGCATTACTGCAGGATGGAGCAATCAAGGAAAACATCGATACACTGTTTATGGGATTCACCGAAGCAGAGGCTGTAAAATTATTTGCCAATACCTATCTGGCACTTCGTGTAACATATTTTAATGAATTAGATACTTATGCGGAAATGAAAGGATTAAATACAAGAGATATTATCGATGGTGTGTGTCTTGATCCGCGAATCGGAACCCATTACAACAACCCATCCTTCGGTTATGGCGGTTACTGCCTCCGAAAGATACCAAACAGCTTCTTGCAAACTATAATAATGTGCCACAAAATATGATGTCTGCTATTGTAGAAAGTAACCGAACAAGAAAAGACTTCATTGCTGATCAAGTTTTGCGCCTTGCTGGCTACTATGACTACTACCATAATGGTGAATATTCTGCAGATAAAGAGAAAGTATGTGTTATCGGAGTATATCGGCTTACTATGAAAAGTAACTCTGATAATTTCCGTCAAAGCAGCATTCAAGGTGTCATGAAACGAATTAAGGCTAAAGGTGCCACTATAATCATTTACGAACCAACTCTCGAAGATGGTGTCACCTTTTTTGGAAGTAAAGTTATAAATAATTTGGAAAAGTTCAAAAAAATAAGCCATAGCATTATTGCCAACCGCTATGACTCTAATTTGGATGATGTACACGATAAAGTATATACACGCGATCTATTTCAACGTGATTAATATCTCTGATTAGCTTTTAAGATAGCAGGAATCAAATGATTCCTGCCACTTTTCTAAACAAAATACTCTTACAATTTTATCCATTCGTGTACTATTATCTTTGTAAAGAATACTTTCTAACGTAAGTACGTAATCATCCGTACCTTGACTTTTTAAAAATGTCGCCCATCAGGCGGCACATTTTATTTCTTCTTTTTGGTTCGAAATCCTTCCGGTAGTAAGCGCATAGTTTTAGGGCGTACCCTATAAATGAAATCTGACACCCCGCGCTAGGATGCCAGACATGCGAGTATTTCACTACATTTTATTTACAAGTTTCCTGAGCCAATTTACTCCACGGGGCAAATTGTTCCAATTCCCCGTCTGACATTTCAGCACCAGGACGATGCTCCAGAAGGAAGCTCAGATATTTAAGTGGATCAAGTTCATTGGCTTTTGCCGTTTCTATCATAGAATAGATTTTCATACTGGCATCTGCCCCGGCTGGTGTATCACAGAAAAGCCAGTTCTTACGGCCAACTACCAATGGCCGAATGCTGTTCTCACTGAGATTATTACTCAGGCTGCATGCACCATCTTTCAGATAGTTCATCATAAACGGACGGCAACCATTGGAATAGTTGATTGCCTTGATCAGCCTGTCTCCGGATTCCGGATGCAGCTGGTCAAGCCATGACAAAAAAGCCTCTATGACAGGTTTTTGATCCTTCAGGCGGCGATTATAAATCTGTTTGGGCGATAATCCTTTTTCTCGATAAGATCGTTCATACTCAAACAGCTTATTACAGTATAGGAATCCCTGGACTGCCGGATGTGTATAATCCTTTTCGTGGCCTTTGGGTATTGCCCGCAGCCAATAGCGCCGTATGTGAGCCCAGCAACAACAACGCTGTGCCTCCGGCACTTTGTTGTATCCTTTATAACCATCAACCATTAGATAGTATCCGGGATCTGCACCTGCAAGAAAAGCAGCGGCATGACTGCCGGCTCTGGTCGGAGTGTAATTATAAAGGATGATCGGAATCCCACCATTGTCACCAGTTCGTACCAGCCAGACATAAGATTTACTCTGTGGTCTGCGGCCTTCTTCCTTTAATACCTGGATCGGAGTCTCATCTGCCATCAGATATCTGCGTTTCAACAGTTTCCGGTGCAGATATTCATACATTGGCAAAAAGTAATTCTCTGCGCAGTAGATGATCCAACTGGCCATGGCCGTACGGCTGATCTTTACCCCAAGGTGTTCAAAGTCCTTCTCCTGACGGTATAAGGGCATGGACATGACATATTTATAATACATCACATGTGCTGCAAGACCGGACGATGCATAACTCCCCGGGATCAGTGCAGGAGTTCCTTCGTCCTTGATGAACCGGGGATCTTCCGTTTCCTTGCATTGTGGACACTCATAGGTAGTCGCATAATAATCAATACGCTCCAGCTTTGGCTCTGTATAACGCAGTTCTGTCCGGATGGGTTCGTGTCCGATAGGAATCATCATTGTTCCACAAACATCACACGTTTTCTGTTCTTCCGTAAGAGTATCTACATAAACATTCTCTGTCGGAAGATCAGCAAAGACCTCATCATAAGCAGCTTTCGGTTTACGGGCCTTCTTGTGTGCTTTTACCTCAATGTATTCCACCTCAAGGGGCACCGGTTCCGGTTCATCCTCCGTCTGCAGGTGGAACAGATCCAACTGTCCCGGGAGCTGTTCATGCCGGATCTCACTGGTGGAGCCAAAAAGTCTGGTCTTCAGGTAGTCCAACTGTGCCTGAAGGTTAGCGATCAGTTGATCCTTTTCGCTGTCTTTGGCATCACGTTCCTGCAGCATTTTCTGCAGGGAACGGATGAGCTCATTCTGAGTGCTGATTGTATTATTCAGTTGTGAAATCGTATCCTTAAGCTCTAAGAGCTGGATATCCCTTACTCCTGAAGGCATTGTTTTTTCGCTCCTTTTCTATGGTTCAATTATACCATAAAACAAGCGAAAAATCCTGAAAAATCAAGCATTTCCGGTACTTTTTATCGCCTTTGGCTGCTCGGTTTCAAGACCTGACATAAGCCAGTCAAACTGCCTCCATGTAATGGGTTTTACCTCATTACGGTTGCGCGGCCAACGGTATTTTCCTACGTTGGCATCAAGTCGCTTATATAAAAGTACAAATCCTTCACGTTCATGAAGAAGCACTTTTATTCGATCACTACGTCTGCCACAGAAGAGATAGATTGCATTTGGCCTGGAAGGGTTCATATTCAGCTGGTCTTTTACGACAGCGCATAATCCATCAATGGACTTGCGCATATCTGTATAACCACAGATCACATAAATCCCGTCTGCGACAGTGATGTCTCCTAACATGTCCCTGTCACAGCTTTAAGGATCTGTGACAGCAGCTTCGGGTCAACATCATTTGAAATTTTTATTGAAACAGTCCCAAGCATGACCTCGATGGCGGGGCAGGGTTCTTCCAGCGGAAGCATTGTGCTTTCGACAGTTGGAATGCCCGGGTTTTGATGATCAGGTATCACCTCAAGTTTTACAACATCCGGTTTAAGGGCTGGCTTATAATCGCCGCGTCCTGTGGCAGAGGGGGATATCATAACAAGCTTTTTTTCTCAGTCTTTTAACCCAGTTGTAAAAGGTGCCGGGATTGATGTTATGTTCTGTACACCATTGGTAGTCACTAAGACCGCTGCTGCGGCATTCCATGATAAGTTGGTATTGTTCGTCTGCTGTGCGTCTTTGCGTTTTCATACAGGAAACCTCCATAGTTATAGTAAAACGCTCGCATTTATAGTATCTAGCGCCGATACTGTAGTAAATGCTGGCATCTATCATCTATAATTATGGCAAATTTTGTGATGATTTTAAATCCACCCTGAAACTAAGCGCTTACGATAATAAAGGTGTTCCGGAGGCATATGCTCATCCGTAGTTATGTACAACGGAAAATCCTTATAAGATCTTCTATGAGTGCAGATCAGACGGTTGTACTGATCACAGATACGAATCTCAGAAGGTGTAGCCTTAAGGATTGCTGGTTTTCCGCAGTAAGTATACAATACAGAGTAGTAGTGGCCGTCATAATCGATGTGATAATTATTAGGCACCTTCAGTACTGCTTTGTAATCACAAGTTGTGTATTCTCCGCCTGGCAGTGGTTTCATACAGGGTTTGTCATACTTGATAAACATTTCTTGTCTGGAAAAAGCTTGATTCTGACAAGGTCTCGCATTGAGGACGGCTACTATCTTTTTGATATCAGCATTCAAATCCTCAAAGGATGTGTAAATCTTTTCTTTTAACTTTTCTATAAGATGTGTTTCAAGGTAACGCACATGATTCTCGACCGTTGGCTTTCCCTTAGGCTTACGAGCCGGTGGTGGGAGCACAATCGTATCATAGAAGTCTTCCAGATCAGAGAAGGTTGACTGCAATACAAGATCATCTTTTGTATGCTTCGTAACAGCTGTTTTTAGATTATCCGGGACAAAATGTTTAGCAACTGCACCATAGAAGGATACCGCATGTACACAGCCTTCGATAAAACAAGGAAGTTTTTCATTTGGAAATGCCTCTGCATAGATCATACTGCTCACGCCTAATGTTGTGGCAAAGATATGAACTCTCATGATTTCACCGGTTGTAACATCCGTCAGAAGTCCAGGCTGGTCGCCAACCCAGTCGATGTACATCTTTTCACCAGGCTTGCGATTTACCGCCATTGAAATTTTTGTGCCACCATAGTTTTCCTGAACAAAACGTTGATAGTATTCATAAAACTGAGATTTTTCATATCCATCTGGATTCTTTTCTTTGTAGTCCAGCCAACAGAATGAAATATTTACTCTACTGTTTGGGGCATGAATACGATCATAGTAATACTGAAAATCTGGAAGTGGAACTTCTTTGCGTTGAAGATTTTTCTGTGGGTAAAAGAGGTTCTCTACTTTTTTTGGTGACATAGCTTCAAGCTCGTCAATGGTAAGCTCAAGAGCCTTATATCGACTCATGATCAAGTTAAGAGTGCTTGATCCGATTCGAAAACGATCCATAACAGATCTGGTTGGGCACTTATTCAGACGCATCTGAATAGCACCAATAATAGTGTTGTAGTCCTGCATAAAAATGCCTCCTTCCGTAATCTAAAAATAATGACTACGAAAAAACTATAACACTTTATAAGAATGCGTGATCCGACGAAGCGGAAAAGTGTTCCGTTACGACCGGAAACACTGATCCGTTGCTAGCGGAATCGGTGATCCGATGAAGCGGAATTTGCA
>CAJMSZ010000069.1 GCA_905216215.1 uncultured bacterium
TGGCTTAAAAGATTCAGATTTTCACTAGAAGCCAAAGAATTGAGAAAAGAAAAACTAATTTTCAAAATAAGGGTTATAAAAAGAACTTATAAATATACAGACATTAACCACTTAATGTCTTCTATGTGAAAAGATTTTAAAGGAAAAACGCACATCCTACGCAGATAACATGACAATTTCATGAAAAGCGAAAGGAAATCATTATGAAAATCGAATACACAAAAGTGGGAGACTATTATTTACCGAATCTTTACTATCCGGAGGAAACTAGACCGATTGGATTCTGGGGAATGCTTTGGAAGGAATATCTGAAAGAACATAAGCCTGGAACTTATACATATCTTCTTCTAACCGCCAGACTGGACAGCTATCTGACAGATCTGAATGAACAGGCACAGGAACGCTTTGAGCTGATTGAAGCTCAAATGCAAAGTACGGAGGGAGTTACCGAGGAACTGAAGAGACAGAATCCTATGGAAGGGATTGTGGCAAAAGAAATGTATATTCGGGGATTTTTGGATTATGAAAGGCTGGTGTGTGAAAAGGACCGTAAAATTTAAATATTCATCTTACAAGCACTGACTGTAACGGCCGGTGCTTCTTTTTGTTTTTTTTAAAATAATCTGACATGCTTCAAGTCCCCACGTGTGATTAGTAAGAAAAATAAATTTTTCTGCGAAAGTACCATCCAAACACCCTCTGAAACTTGCAATTAGTGAAGGAATAGTTCATTTTTGTAAAAAAAACTTGCAAAAGGGGTTGGTAAATATACTTTCAAAAGCTTTATAGGTAGAGGAACAAAATTTTTTCATAATTTTTCAAAATCATGTCCGCTTTTATCTCTCCCAATACAGAATAAGTAAAGGGACTAACAAAAGTAAAAGAAAAAATGATAAAAATGCAAAAAAATATCATGAATTTTTTGCATCATGCCAAGTTATTTGACTTTAGTAATCAGAGGATGTTTTGGAATGTTCCTTCGCTGTACCTTGACAACCGATAAGAGCACCCTGGAAGTCTACCAGGAGTTCTGCCATGATCTTCCTTTTTCAGAGAGTGAGCGGAATCATAATGACACTCCCGATGATGGGCGGCTGACCAAAGCCTTATGGTCAGTGACCTGCTACTACAGGCAGAGGCAGTCTGAGACGACTGCAGATGAAAGGGAAATGCACGCCAGACCGCCGGACGAATGAAGCTGATAACAATGTTTACAGGGCGAAATGCTCGGAAAGGAGCAGTTTATGACAGAACTGAAAATGAAAGAAATGCAGATAATCCACTGGTTTGGATGCCCAAATCTGAACTGTACAAGGGAGAGAATTCATCTGGCAGCCATGCTTGCAACGAATACAGAAATGAAAAAGAATCTTTACAAGGTATGCAGATTCCTCGCAAGAGAAGAAATTGCATATCGGTATCCGATTATATATGAAATGATTCAGAAAATATTTTCGCCGGATGATACCAATCCACCGGAAGCATGAGCAATGTTTATGCCAGACAATGAACCAGATGATGAAGAATATGCAATGGCAGCGTAGCTGCGGAAAGGGCAATAGCGATTATGAATAAAGTGATTTTAATGGGAAGACTGACAAAGAATTCGAAGATTAATATGCCGGAAAAGATAATGATATGGCAGTAGCAAGATATACACTTGCGGTAAATAGAAGATATAAACATTACGGAGAACAGGAAGCAGATTTTATCTCCTGTGTCACATTTGGAAAGAGTGCAGAGTTTGCACAGAAATATCTTCACAAGGGAACGAGAATTGTGATCGGAGGTCGTATCAGCACCGGTAATTATAAGGACAAGGACGGGAAAACAATTTACACCACAGATGTGATTGTGGAAGAGCATGAATTTGCTCAGAACAAGGATAACGGTGCCGGTGCATTCTCTTTTCCATTTTAAAGAAGAAATCAAAAATTACAGGTATTCAACCTAACGAAATCGTGATATAATCAAAATATGTTCAGATGAAAAATATGGAGGTTGCTTATGGGCGTAAGTTATAACAGATTATGGAAAATGCTCATAGATAAAAATATGAAGCGGATAGAGATGCAGTACCTCACCGGGATCAGCGGTAATATTCTTGCCCGGATGGGAAAAAACCAGTATGTATCAATGGAGACGATTGAGAAGATATGCAAGAAGCTGGACTGCACTGTTGATGAGATGATGGAATTTACAGATGATGAATAACAGGAGCAGGTATGTCAAATTATTAAATCTGGCAGAACGTTTCAGAAGTCGAAAAAAGAAATTGAAAAAAGATAACACGCCGGATACGGCATAATTCTCTTAGCAAAGCTAAGAGCGCACTTCGATACAGGCAATTACATTTGCCTGTATCGTGCGACCTGCGGTGCTATTCCTGATTTGGGAAAATCTCAATCCGGGAATTAAGCGAAATCACAGATTTCGTACAAGGGAATGGATTCCCTTGTGGCACAGGTGCCTATCACTGACGTAAGAATCGGAGATTGACAAAGAGATGAAAGAAAAATATAATTCGCAAGCAAGGGTAGAGGAGACCAGAATGGAAAATTACAGGGAAATGCGTGAACAAAAATTAAAAAGTGTGGATGAAATCCTTCATCAGATTTCCTGTATGGATCGTGCAGTAAATGAAAAGCAACTGGATGCGGTCATTCCATTTATACTAAAAGCGATAGGGAAATATGCAAATGCGGATCGTGTCTACATTTTTGACTGGGTTACCGGAAAAAGAGAAAGGATTACAAATACCTTTGAATGGTGTGCGACAGGGGTAAATCCTCAGATCCAAAATCTTCAGAATATTCCCGGTGATTTTGTACCAAGATGGACAGAGAAGTTTTTGGCAAAAGAAAATATTGTTATTTATGATCTGGAAGATATTGCAGAAGAAATGCCGACAGAATATGAAATATTAAAACCGCAGGAGATCCATTCGCTGATCGCAGTACCATTTTTTGAAAATCAAAAACTGATCGGTTTCATTGGTGTGGATAATCCGGATATGGAGTTTGCACATCTTTTTGCATGCTTATTGACAGATATGGGTGGACATCTGCAGAGTGTACGTGAAAATATGCGGATGAGAAAAAAACTGGAAGAAGAACATGCAAGCCTTGAGCAAAGTCTGGTGGAATTGCAGAAGGAGAAAAATATACTGGATGTGCTGAGTATTGATTACACATCCATATACACTTGTGACCTTTTGAAGGATAGGATGTATCCGGTAAAATTATCCGAAAATACAAATGCGATTCTGGTAAAGGAACAGCTCGGATACGAATGCCATTCTTATTCTGAACGTATCCGATATTATTATGATCACTTTGTGGTAAAGGAATCAGCACCAGATTTCCTCGAAAAAATGAGTGCAGATTATCTGATGGAGTATCTGGCATATCATGATCGTTTTGCCTACAGATTCCGATGTCTGGCAAGTCCTGCAGGGCAGAAGCACTTTGAGGTACAGATTGCCAGAATGAAAGAGACTAAGGGATTTCAGGTGGTTATGGGTTACCGCTATATAGATGATATTATCGAGGAACAGAAAAAACAGAAATATGAACTGGAGCAGGCTCTGGAAAGTGCGACGCTCAATAGTGAAATTGTAAGTTCAATAAGTAAGCTCTACTGGCTCATTTATCATATGGATCTGGTCGAAGGAACGTATGAAGAAATTTCGGCAGGTCAGGAAATGTATCGTTTGACAGGGAAGAAATGCTATACAGAGGAAGTTTTTAAGGAAGTAAGAAAGTCGATCGTATCCTTTGAATATCAGAATGCAATGAAAAAATTTCTTGATACCGGTACTCTGGCGGACAGATTGAAAGAAGCTGACAGTACAGCTATGGAATACCGGACGACCAGTGGTTCCTGGCATCTGGCGAGATTTATCGTTAAGAAACGAAACACAGCAGGAAAAGTGACCAATGTGCTCTATGTGGTTCGTCAGATAGACAAGGAAAAAGAACTGGAAATTAAGTACAAGCAGGAAGTACTCGAATACAATCGTGTTATGTCCGGATTAAGTCTGGATTATACGATTGTATTTGTGCTGAATCTCGATACAGATGAATACAGGATCGTATTCACACAGACAACGAATCATGCACAGATCAGGCAGAACATTACAGGTTTTTCGGAGTATGTGGATGAATATGTAAGAAAATATACGCTGCCTGATTTTAAGGAAGCAATGAGAAAAGAACTAAGTGCTGCTAACATCAGGAAACGGTTTCATCAGGAAGATGATTATCATTTTTCCTTTGAAACAGTACCAAATGAAGCCGGACTGAGTCATTTTCAGGTTCATATAGTAAAGGAATATGATGGAGAGGAACACTATGCAGTTCTTGGTTTCCGCAGTATTGATGAAATCGTGAATCAGGAACGTTTTTATAAAGAAGCCCTTAGAAATGCAAATCAGGCACTTCAGAGCGAGTTGGATATGATTGCATCTGCATTGCCGGGAGGAGTAAAGATAAGTAATGATGATCCACAATACTCTTTCAAGTATGTATCGGAACAGTTTGCAAACATGCTCGGATACGATACACCAGAGGAACTGCGGGAAGCATGTGACGGCTCGATTGCAGGAATTGCTCATCCGGATGATCTTGAGACGGGGATTGCGGAAGCACTTGCACAGTATGAGAAAGATGACCATTATGAGATTACTTATCGAATGAGATGCAAAGATGGATCCTATAAATATATTGAGGATCATGGGCGAAAAATCTGCAAACCGGAGGGGCTGGTTGAGCACTGGAATCTGATTTTAGATAAGCATGAATTTGTAGAAAAGACAATTGAGCTGGAGAGTGAGAAAAGGGCGAATCAAAGCAAATCAGATTTTCTCGCCAGAATGTCTCATGATATGCGTACACCGTTGAATGGGATTATCGGGCTGCTTGATATATGCAGAAGCCATCCGGATGATAGGGAGCTGGTCGATTCCAGCAGAATAAAAGCAAGAGTTGCTGCAGACCATCTGCTTTCTCTGATTAATGATACGTTGGAACTCAGCAGACTGGAAGAAGGTGACCGTCCATTGATGACGGATGTATTTAATCTGCCATCTTTGCTCCACGATGTGGAAATAATCTGTAAGCTAAAAGGAGATGAAAATGGGATCTCTGTGATTTGGATAAATGATATTGGCCATTTCGAATATCCGTATCTGATAGGCAGTTCATTGAGTGTCAAACAAATACTATTGAATCTCATAGGCAACAGTATTAAGTACAATCAGAGCAAAGGTTCTGTATTTTGTTATTTGAAAGAGCAGATTATATCTGATACCAAATTGGAACTGGATTTTACCATAAAAGATACCGGAATCGGAATGTCAGATGAATTTATTAAGGATATTTTTAAACCATTTGTACAGGCGAATACAGGTGCCAGAACCAAGTATATGGGAACAGGTCTTGGAATGTCAATCGTAAAGAATCTCCTGGATAAAATGGGAGGCACGATCCAGATTGACAGTGAGGAAGGAGTGGGAACTTCTGTAAATGTAATCATTCCTTTTGAAATAGGTCAGAATGTTGGAGAAGAGCAAACGGAGAAAACAGTACAGAATAATTTGAAAGGAAAAAGAGTTCTCCTGGCAGAAGATAATGAACTGAACCGGGAAATAGCAGTTTTTATTCTTGAAGATGCCGGAATGTCTGTCACAGAAGCGATAGATGGTAGGCAGGCAGTAAAAATCTTCATGAATCATCCGGAAGGCTTTTTTGATATTGTATTGATGGATATTATGATGCCGGTCATGGATGGATATCAGGCGACAAATGTAATTCGAAGCTGTGAAAGAGCAGATGCTAAAACGATTCCAATTATTGCGATGACTG
>CAJMSZ010000070.1 GCA_905216215.1 uncultured bacterium
GTTGATGGCGAGGAAGTGAAAGAACTTCCCTTGGAAACTGAAACAACTGTCGAGACCGTCGCATGTCTACAAAGGGTGGATATGTAGAAATCCTTGAATTTACGCACTTTTCACAGGTTTTTAGATTTAATCATACCGGCGGAATCGGACGTAAAAAGGAGATTTCTCACGAGATTAAAGTTTCAGTAGTTATGGAACTGGTATGAGTGGACACAAAAATCTACAGTTAATATTTAAGGTTATTTCGGAGATTATTTTCATCAACAACTAAATATTAAAAGAGTCGCAAGACCGCTTGTTTTCAACATCTTTGGATGTGAAAGCATGCGGTCTTCTTTCTTTTGTCAGCTTTCATATCTAAGATTTCAGAATGGAGGAATGCGAGAATGAAAGAAATAAAGGAAATGTATCCATCATGGGGTGACGACCATGGTGTCAGGTTGGGAAACGTCAAAATCAGTGATTTACACGACTTTAAGGAACATCCTTTCCATGTTGTGGAAGACACTGCGTTGTTTGAACTTGCAAAGAGCATTGAGGATAAGGGAGTACTAGTTCCATTAATTGTTCGTGCTAATCCGTATGGAGATGGGTATGAGATTATTGCAGGGCATCGTAGGAAGGCTGCCTGTAAATGGGCAGGGCTTTCGGAAGTGTCGGTAATGGTTGTGGAAATGGATGATAATGAGGCTGTGATTGCTATGGTAGATAGTAATTTGCAGAGAGAGCATATTAAGCCAAGCGAAAAGGCATTTGCTTACAAGATGAAGCTGGAGGCAATGAAACAGCAGGGGAGGAGGACGGATTTAACTTCTTGCCAAGTTGGCAAAAAGTCCGTAGAAAATCCAACGTTGTCTCTTGCAAAGGTGGGATGCGGATATGATGAGAACGGCAGATGGCAAGTGACGAACGAAGAAGTTGAACAAATGCCTATTGATTCTAATAAACAGCTTGCAATGCAGCTGGGAGAAAGTCAGAGGCAGATTGCCCGCTATATCCGCCTGACCAATCTTATTCCTAAGATTCTGGATATGGTGAACGAAGGAAAGATTGCTTTTACGGTGGCTGTGGAGCTATCTTATCTGAAGGAAGAGGAGCAGTACGAGCTTCATGCCATTATGGATTTGGAACAGTGTACACCATGCTTATCACAGGCGTGTCGCTTGAAGGTAATGAGTCAGCACGGAACCTTGGATATGGATGCGATTTGTATGGTTTTGGAGGAAGAAAAGCCCAATCAGCGGGAGCAGATAAAGCTTCGTGCAGATGCATTGGCAAAATATTTCCCAGAGGATTATACACCAAAGCAGAAGACGGATTTAATCGAACAGCTTCTGAAGGAGTGGTATGAGAAGCAGGAATACAGCAAGCAGGAAAGCCTTGGCAGCAGTCGTGGCAGAGCAAGATAAAGGAATGGAGGTAGTAGCGATGAGCAGAGAATTATCAACTTATGAAGCAATGGGTGGCACTTATACAGAGGCGGATGGAGTGTTTTATCCGAATATTGTGGTTTCGGAGGAAGCAGATGTGTGGATTGGAAAATATGGTCTGTTATGGATAGATTATATGAAATCCAATCATGCAGAAAGGTACAGGCACCATATTCGTATGGGAACCTTGATTGTCAGAGCTTTTGAGCTAAATGAAGAGGCTTATGAAATGCTGGAAGGAATCGTGAATCAGTATCTGGCAAAGCATAAGCAACAGAATTCAGCTTCTACAGTGGAAATGTGGAGGCTTCGGGAACAGGCAAAACAAATGGCGGAAGAGGTCGTGCTTAGCGACATTGTACGCCAGTATCATTAGAATTTGGAGGGCTTTAGTATGAGAGAGATTAGAGAATACAATATGAATGGAACTATTATTTTGGGCGTGGATAATGGTTATGGTAATGTGAAGACTGCCCACAGAGTATTTCCTACGGGAATTATAAAGTGTGACAGCGAACCGGTGCTGAGTAAGGAGTATATCGAATACAATGGTGCTTATTATATTATTGGCGAAGGTCACAAGGGCTTTGTTGCAGACAAGCAGGAAGATGATGACACTTATATCATGACTCTTGCAGCCATTGCAAAGGAGCTGGAAGCAAGAGGGCTTACAGAGGCGAGGATTCATCTGGCGGTGGGACTTCCTTTGAAGTGGGTACAGGCACAGAGGGAGAGCTTTAAGAAGTATCTGACCAGAGAAAGATATGTTTCACTGAGATACAAGAAGGTGGACTATCTGATTGAAATTGTGGATTGTACGGTTATGCCACAGGGTTATGCAGCAGTTGCTGAGAATTTGAAGGATTTTAAGGGAATGAATCTGCTGGTGGATATCGGAAATGGTACTATGAATGTGATGTATCTGAATAACGGAAGACCTATTGAAAGTAAGTCTTGGACGGAAAAGCTTGGTGTAAATCAGTGTTTTATCCGTATTCAGAATCGAATAATGGATAGGACCGGAACAAAATTACCAGATGAAATTATCAATGATTTCTTAAGATATGGCGATGCGGATGTAAGTGAGTCATATTTATCAGCGATGAAGCAGGTTGCTGAACAATATGTACAGGAATTGTTTCAGAAGCTTCGGGATTACGAGTATAACGAGGATTTGATGAAGCTGTATGTTATGGGTGGCGGTGCCAAAATGGTGGAAATATTTGGAAAATACAATCCAGATAGGACAACCTTTAATCATGATATTTGTGCAAATGCCAAGGGGTATGAATACTTCTGTTATATGATGCTTCGTCAGAAGAATCGAAAGTAGGTGGTTAGATGGCTATAAAGAATCACAATTTCCGCTTCAATGAGGAAAAAGAAGCGGAAAGAAAAGCATGGGAAATTCTTCACTCAGAAGAAGTGAAGGAGGACTTTCGCTCTCAGAATGAATTTGTTATAGCTGCCATCAATGACTACTATGCAAGGCATCTTGCTCTCAAACGAGCTCCCTTTCTGGAATCGAGGGAGAAGGAGGATGCATTTGTAAAAGGAATTGTAGAGGCAGTAGAGCAAAAGGTACTTGATAATCTGCCGGGGTTGGCGGGCATGTATATGATGCAACAGCAGTCTCTTTTATCCGTGTTGGGATTACAGGGGATGGTGCCTGTACAACAACAGGTGCCAATGCCACAGATGGTAGCAGGAATGCAGATGTCAGGTCAGGTATCAGCAGCCGTACAAGAGTCGAAGCAAGGGCAAGAGACTATGGTTGGTGGAGATGGATGTGAAAAAAGAGATTACACTGAGGAGGATGAGAAAAAGTATCAGATAGAACCTGATATTAACGAGTTCCTTGATTTTAGTTTTTGTGGTGAATGATAGTAGATGGCTACAAAGCTTTTGTAAATAAAAGTGATGTAGCATCAGTTGTGAAAGAATATGTAGCCATAATTGCAGTAGGAATAAGTGGTGTCGGAAACGGCAAATTATGTAGCCAATTAAATACAGCTATTAGCTTTGATGAAGCCATGTATCTTTTCGAAGGTATGTGGCTTTTTCTGTATTTGCTAAAGATAGATTTTTTATCCAGCCGTCGGCGTTTGAGAGCGAAATACACCCATCGCACAATACTTCGTTTTGTACTCTGTGTATTTCGCCATTGCAGGGGGCTATTACGCCGGAAACGGCGGTGGGTTCGTATACGGATGCCTATGCATCCACTCACATTATGCAATAGAAGGGAGATGATTAGAATGCCAAGAAATTCATTTGTGCAAATGAATAAGCTGACCAATGTGTCTGGCAGAATTACTTATATATCAAGTAAGGCAAAGCAGGAAAATCTGTATGCTACTTATACTACGGTTTCGGAGCAGAGTTTTTGGAGAGAACTGGCGAAATATAACCAGGAAAGTTTTCGGCAGAGTGGGACTGAGGGAAAGTGTATTGAGGCAAGGGAACTGATTATAGCGTTGCCGGAATCCTTTGTGTATTATGAGCCGGAATATTTGCTTAGGCGATTTACAGACCATTTTAAGCAGAATTATAAGGTGGAATGTATCTCAGCACTGCATCATAACAAGCGAAAGACCAATTACCACATTCATCTGATATTTGCAGAGCGTCAGCTTCTTGATAAACCTATTGAGAAGATTGCCACCAGAAATATGTTTTATGACGAGAAAGGTAAGCATAGGCGTACCAAGAAGGAAATCTTGGATGAAGCAGGGAACATCCGTAAAAAGTGCAAGGTTATCAAGAAGGGGGAAGCGTATGAGCGGAATCTGTTTACTACGAAAAACGAGCTGTTTAAGGCTGATGGATTTCTGGACGAGGTAAAGCGTTTATACACGGACCTGATTAATGTCTGTGCCATAAATGAAGAAGATAAACTTCAGGTATTTGATAGGAATGGAATGTATCTTGCTACCAAGAAAATTGGTAAAAACAATCCTAAAGGAGCAGAGATAGAAGCTGACAATATGGAGCGTGCAAGATGGAATCAGACTGTGGACAGAGCATTGATTTCAGGTGTTGCCGAGGAGGATATCCTAGGCGTGAAGCGAGAAAAGATATCGGAGGAAGTCAAGCATTCTATTGAATTATATGGGAATAATCCGTCTTTCTTGGGGGATATTATCAGACTTGCAATTAAGGCATTGGAATTGCTTATATCAAAGGTATTACTTGCAGCAGCTAAAGTGGCTAAAAAGATTGTGGATGTGGTTCATGAGAAAGTTGTAGAGAAAGAAGTTCCAGTGTTGGTGGAAGAGCCAGAGCAGGCGGTTGAGATTTGGGAAAAGGTACAGCTTCCTAAGAAACCAAAGGAACCGTTATTGCTGTCTAAGTATCCAGTGATTATGGAGCTGGATGCAGAATTGAAGCGTTGGAATAAGGAAATCTTTGCGGTTGAACAGGAGCGGGGCAATCTGGAGATTGAACTGTCTGTATGTTCCAGAGTATTTAAGCAGAAGCAGAGGAGGGAATTGCAGGAGAGGATTACTCTGTTGGATAAAAAGGTGGAGAAGATGAAGGCTGAGCTTTCACAGGTGCTTCGGGATGCCGGATATGCTAATGCTGCGGAATTCTTTACAGAGCTTTTTGCGGTGCGTGAGGAGAAGCGGAAGTATGAGGAGGCTTGCAAGGTATGGCAGGAAGAATGTGTTAGGACGGAGATTGAAGCGACGGGGGATGGACAGTATTATGGGAATGTTCCGTCGATTGAAAGAGGAAGAACACGTTAGTTTTTGGAGGATTACTAAGTTTGGTAATCCTCTGCTCTTTTATAGCAAAAATAACTGTAATAGTAAGAGAAAAAACAGAGGAAATAAGGTGGGTAATATGCTATGATATATACGGTAGCTGCATTAGCTTTATCGAACCAAAGAATGGAGAAAACAATTATGAATATAGCAGTATTTGCATCCCATGGTGGAAGTGATTTACAAGCGATTATGGATGGGTGTAAGAATAATCAAATTAATGCAAAGGTGGCAGTTGTTATTAGTAACAATGGAAGTTCAATGGCTTTACAAAGAGTTGCTGGCGAAGGTATCCCAAACTATCACCTTAGTGCCAAGAAATCAGGAAGTGAAGAGAGTTTGGCAACAGAGAGTTTAGATGTATTGTCTAAATAT
>CAJMSZ010000071.1 GCA_905216215.1 uncultured bacterium
ACACGAGTTCGACTCTCGTCTAGTCCATTTAAATGAAAATAACGGTACTGTGTATGAATCATGATATATACAGTACCGTTATTTTTCATATATCCAGACACACATAGATCGGATAGATATCTGTCATTTCCACAACATCTGCCTGTTTTATATTTGGTGAGCTACGCTCACATATTTCTCAAATTCCAGTTTGCAGTTACAACAGTCTGTTTGGTTTCGAAAAATAATTATAGAGCACAATTGTCACTGTACTCGATTGTATTTCAGGATGTTACCCTGTTTAATAATACAGTGATGGAGAATATTCGAATCGGTAAGAAAGATGTGACAGATGCAGAAGTAATAGCAGCAGCAAGGCTTGCACACTGTGATGCTTTCGTGGAAAAGCTGTCAAATGGTTATGATACTATGATTGGTGAAAATGGTTCGGAACTTTCCGGTGGGGAACGTCAGAGAATTCCGTCATGATTATTGCACATCGTATGAGAACGGTTGCCGACGCAGACAAAATTGTGGTGTTAAAGGATGGAATTGTGGCAGAATGCGGAACTCCCGCAGAACTTGAGAGACAGGATGGCATTTATAAAGGAATGGTGGATACACAGATGCTTGCAACAGAGTGGAATCTGTAGAAAAACGAATGGCAGCAGTATGCGAATCCATATAAATAGTTGTACACGGAAAACAGATAGAAAACATCAATAAAGCTATATGAAATACCAATTTGTGAAAACATAGAAAAAAGCTATAATGAAAAAAGAAAGCTTTAAAATGAAGGAGGAACAAAGGATGAGAAAGGGCGGAAAATTGCTCGGGGCATTGTTGGCTTTCACTATGATTTTTTCAGGAACCATAGGGATAGGGATGACAGCCCGGGCTGATATTTGCGGTGGCCTTGAGGAAAAAGACATTTATACTCCGGAAGCGGAAGATGTCATTCAGGATCCGGTGCTTCACTGGACGATTCGATCTTCCATGAACGCGGTGACGAGCAGACCGGTACTGACAAAAGAGATGGTGGGAGACAAGATGGTTTCCTATATTTCTTTTGAACAAAACAGACATCCGGAGGATTTTGAAGGATGGAAGAAGCAGTACTGGATTGAAGATCTTGAAGGAATCCAGTATGCCAAGTCAGCGAAGATGATAAATATATGTTACACCTCAGTGGTTGGCAAGAAGATTAAGAGCGTGGAACCTGTATCAGAACTGACACAATTGCAGACGTTGCTTTTAAAAGAAAATGGGATCACTGATATCAGTTCGCTAAGCACGCTGACGAATCTGCAGGAGTTTGATGTGGCTGGCAATGAAATCGAAGATATGGCTTCGGTAGCAGGAATGACAAAGCTGAAGAAGCTAAATGTAGCTTCGAACAAGATCACGGATATCAGCAGTGTGTCTGGACTGGATAAGCTGGAGAACCTTGATATTTCCAATAATAAGGTAACTACATTGCCTGATATGAAGAATCTGGGAAATGTAACATATCTTAATGCATCAGATAATAGGCTGACAGATATTTCTGAATTGAGTAACCTGAAACATCTGCAGGAGCTGGAACTTTCCGGAAATGATGGAATCACAGATGTAAGGCCATTGGCGGGTCTGATTTATCTGGATAAGGATAAAACATTTTTGCCGGATAATTCTGTAAAAGAGGATTTGTTTGCAGCAATTGATGTGAATGTGTTGTTTAACAAGTTCAACATCAGTACCATGCAGGAAAGCCAACTGGATGATGTGAAGAAAGCATTGGATGCATATGAGGCGCTGACAGATGAGCAGAAGACCTATATCAGCGATAAGCGGATCGCAGCAGCTAAAGATAATTATGATAAGGTATCCAAAGGGGAAGAACCAACTTATTATCCGGAATATGATGAAGGTGGGGACCGTCTTCCGAACTTTGACAGGATTGAAATCCTTGTTTTGGATAAATATGGACAGCCGATGCCAAATATAGAGTTTACAAAAAGAAGAGAAAGTGCATATACATTTGACGAAGAATCCGTAACCACAAATGCAAGTGGAAAACTGGTTTTACAGCATAAAGCTACAGATGTATTTTATGACGAAATCCTGGTTTACCCGAAGGGAGATACTTATGTGGCAAATCCGGACAGAATCAGTTATGCGGTCTTGAATAAAGCAACTGATTTAATCAACGGGAAAAAGGCAACGGGACTGGAAGATCTGAAGATCACATTGATTCCGACAACGGAATATGTGGACAAGGCAGAGCTGGAAAAAGCAATCTCGGATGCTGGAAGTATTACAGAGGAATATAAATATACAAAGGACAGTTGGAGTAGATTTGAAGAAGCCTGCGCGAAAGCACAGGAGGTTTTTGCAGACGTGGATGCAACAGAGCAAGAGGTAAATGATTCTCAAAATGTATTGATTGCAGCACAGAAGGGACTTCAAAAGAAAGAGGTTCTTACTGCGTTAAAGCTTGTAGTAGAAGATTCCAACGGAAATGTATTTACCAGGCCATTCAAATTCCAGATGCGTGTTCCGCAGACAGGAGCTGAAGCATGGAATGAGTGGAGTGATAAGTATACAAGCACTGCCTATATTACCGCTTCGCCGGCATGGGAAGATGGAAAAGAGTGGGAAATCGTAGCATGTAACCACGAAGCATATGCAATGGATTCTATTTATGTAACCGTAGGTGTCACAGAGGATGGAACACGTTATTTCAAAACAGTAGACGGGCAGCCGGTGGGAGTCGATTTTGAGAAGAAAGTAACAGTACGGAAGATCGCACAGGCACTGGATTCGGCCAATGAAATTGCGCCAGATGGAAGTCTGCTTAAGGAGTATGTGGAAGAAGCAAAGCTTTATGATTCTTCTGATTATACACCGAAGACTTATCAGGCACTTACGGACGCAATTGCAGAAGCAGAGACAGTACTGGAAAAAGGAGATGTCATTCAGGAAGATTATAATGCGGCAGCAGCTAAGCTGAAATCAGCAGAAGCGGGACTTGCTCTGCTTTCAGACAAAACTGCACTGGAAATGGAAATCAATCTCGAGTTTGGACTTACCAAATCTGAATATACAGAAGACAGTTGGAGTAGCTATGAAGCAGCACTCGCATCGGCTAAGCAGGTGAATGATAATGTCAATGCTACTGCGGAAGAGATTGAAAACGCAAGAAAGACGCTGGAAGAGGCGAGACTGGCATTACAGAAGAAGGAGACAAAACCAAATCCAGATCCAAAGCCAGAACCGGATCCGAGTGGAAAAGTGCTCACAGATGCAACTACCTTCCGTGCCCGCGTGCAGGATGAAGCGGGTAATCCAGTATCAGGAGTGACGTTTACTATTATAGGGGAAGAGGATCCATCCTGCGCTTATGAGCGCCAGACAAACGATAGTGGCGTGTTAGAGTTCGCACCGACACCATCGTGGGACTATGCCTTGACTTTCAATGTTTCTATAAAAAGTGCAAGTGCAGAAACTACCCCGGCAAAAGCATCTTTCATAACAGATTATGAGGGAAAGATAGTTAGTGTGAACGGGGAAACACTCCCAACAGAGGAAGAAATCATTTTCACTGTTAAAAGCAAGGAGACTCCAGAGCCAGATCCGGAACCGGGCGATAAGGTGCTTTCTGATGCAACTACCTTCCGTGCCCGCGTACAGGACGAAGCAGGTAATCCGTTATCAGACATTAAATTCTTCTTTGATGGGGTGGAGGATGCATGCAAATATGCGATAAGCTCGGATGGAAATGGTATTTTGTCATATTCTCCAAATGCGGGAGACTATGATGTCCAGTTTACGGTAAGCATCCATGAGGGACGTTATGAGGTGACACCGGAAAAGGTAACCTTTGTCACAGATGCAAGATCGAACATTGTCAGCATTAATGGAAAAGAACTCCCAACGGATGAAGAGATTATCTTTGTTGTAAAGACAGGAGAAGAACCAAAGCCGGAAGTAGATAAAACTGCATTAAAGAGGGCGATCGATCAGGCCAAGGCATTGGAAAAAGGCAATTATACAGATGACAGCTGGAATGCACTGCAGGAGGCAATCACATCTGCAGAAGAAGTATTTGCGGATGAACAGGCAACAGAGGAAATGGTAAGTGTACAGAAAGCAGCTCTGGAAGCAGCGATAGCGGAATTGAAAGAAAAAGAAGTGGAACCGGTCAACCCGGATAAGCCGAATCCAGATGAACCAAATCCGGGCAAACCAGGGGCAGATAAACCAAATCCGGGCAAACCAGGGGCAGATAAACCAGATCCGGGTAAACCGGGGGCAGACATGCAAAAACCATCGACACCGGAGCCGAATAAAGCACCACAAACCGGTGATGTAGCACAGCCATTTGCATATGTATTTGTAATGCTGGCCGCAGTTGGGGCAGGCGTTACAGTACTTCGCAGAAGACGCAAAGGAATCGATGTGTAAAATTAAAATTCATCTTGCGATTATGAACAGGCTTTGTTATAACAATTTATTATAGCAAGAAGCTAAAGGGCGCAGAAGTGCTCATGTGAAATTTATTATTTTTAAAATGAATCATAGTGCATAAGATGTATACAAAGAAGGTATGCGGTTTCTCAGAAGGGAAATGGTATGCCTTTTTTTGCATATATGAAATGAAAATTCAGGAGGTATTTATTATGGGATGTTTTATTGTTCCGGCTGCAGAGGCAGTTATTACTACAGTAGCAACAAAGATGGTGAAATCAAATGAAAAGGAAGAATCTGTAAAGGTATCTTTTGCGGATGGAACACTGGAAGAAGCAACAAAGATCAAATTTTCCACAAAGCTTGGATGGTTAAATAAAATGCTCTGGGGTGGTTCTGCACTTCTTGCATTTGAACATCTATGGCATGGAGAAGTGGTTCCGTTCTTTCCATTCCTTACCGCAGTGAAGACGGGTGAGGTTGCCGGAATGTTACAGGAGATGAGCACGGTCGGTGTATTGATGGCTGTTCTTGTCACCAGTGTATGGGGAATCATGCTTGCGGTGTCTTCTGTGATGGAGAAAAATGCAATTTCTGATGTAGAAGCAGTGAAGGAGGAAGCATAAGCATGACACTCTTAAAGGATCCCAAGGGAGTTGTAAAAGCGTCATTGTTTAAGAAAAAATAAGCAATCTGAGTAAAGGGCGGTTCTGTGGACGGAAGCAGAGCTGTTCTTTTTTATTTAACAGGAAATTCCTATGGGACTTCCTGTTAAATAAAAAGGCACTACGTGCCAACGATGCGCACTCGCGCGAAGAGGAACGTTGTCGCAAGCGACTGCGCTTAGCGCGAGAATGTGCTGAGGCACATTCTTTTTTAGTTTTTGAAAAGGGGATAATAGAAATGGATTTAAAAGAATTTTTTATGGAACATCCGAAGGTGGCGATCGCGTTCTCTGGTGGGGTGGATTCTTCTTATCTGTTGTATATGGCAGGAAAATATGCAAAAGAAGTAAAGGCATATTATGTAAAGGCTGCATTTCAACCGCAGTTTGAGATGGATGATGCAATGCGCCTTGCAACGGAATTAAAAGCGCAGATGGAGGTTCTGCATTTAG
>CAJMSZ010000072.1 GCA_905216215.1 uncultured bacterium
CACACGACCTGCAACAGATAATGGTCTGTCAAGCCACGTTGCGCAAAGCATCCCACCGTAGCCTTCTGTATTCAGCTGGGTATACTTTCCTCTTACCTCAAGTTCTGCATTTTCTTTTACCTTAAATGTAGGGGAATCGCTGTGGGATGCCACAACCTGAAAGCCATACTCATCTAATTCCGTTCCAACCTGAAATGCAATAATACTGGAACCATTTCTTGTGACAAAATATTTTCCGCCCGGAGAAATCGTCCATTCTTTTCCTTCTAACAGCTCCACATATTCATTCGCTATCAGTTCTTCTTTGATATTCTGAACAGCATGAAATGCAGAAGGACTGTTTTTTAAAAATGTCAGCATATTTTTGGATATTTCTTTATACATCACTATGCCTCTCCTTCTACGTTAATCAACGCAGTGGATTATAACACATTTCTTCTTTTTTCACCACTCTTTTCCTAAGATTTCTTATGGATTTCACCCACATTTTTCTTTAAGACATCATTCCGCCTGCCATTCCGCCTGCCATGCAGAACAGAAATGCAAGCAACCATTCCATCCCTTGAAAAGAAGAACGATATACACCGAAGGAAATACAGGCCAGAAAGAAAAAATATAAAATTCCCACAGTCATCCCCCACAAAAACCGTCTTACTTTCGCCTTTTTCCCTATAAAAAATCCCCCAACAAAAGCAGACAGTATATAGGTCAGAATAATCCCTATCTGTACTGTCTGCTCCGATAAATCAAACTTGTATAGCAAAAAGCTAAGTCCAAATAACATGACACAACTTACTGCATACGCTGCAAGAAGCGACTTGATAAACCAGCTAATCCGGGTTTCATTTTCCTTCTTTCTTTCCATAACATTCCCTCCTTGTCTTTCTAAAAGAATTTATGAAAAAAAACGCAAAAATATTCCCACTCTTTTCTACTGGTCCAAATTTTTAAAACTGGCTTCGATAAAGTTGCTGATAAAATCCGCCCTGTTTTAACAAAGTTTCATGATTTCCCTGTTCAATGATTTTTCCATCCCGCATAACAAGAATCAAATCAGCCTCCTTGATTGTCGAAAGTCGATGTGCCACAATAAAGCTGGTTCTATCTTCCATCAGTTTTGTAAAAGCTTCCTGTATCTTCATCTCTGTTCTCGTATCAATGGATGAAGTTGCTTCATCCAGAATCAGCATTTTCGGATTACTTAACATAACTCTTGCAATACACAGCAACTGTTTTTGTCCCTGAGACAGATTTCCGCCATCTTCCGAAATGTAAGTATCATAGCCTTGCGGAAGTCTGCGGATGAACGCATCTGCATAAGCTGCCTTTGACGCAGCAAGCATTTCTTCTTCCGTTGCTTCCGGTCTGCCCATACAGATATTTTCCCGAATCGTGCCGGATTTCAGCCATGTTTCCTGAAGTACCATACCATATCCGGTACGAAGACTTTTTCTTGTTATTTTCTGAATGTCAATCTTATCCACAGATATATGTCCGCTCTTTACCTCATAGAAACGCATAAGCAGATTAATCAATGTAGTCTTTCCACAACCCGTAGGCCCTACAATTGCAATTCTTTGTCCGGACTGTACGTGAAGATTGAAATTTTCAATTAATTTCTGCTCCGGCAAATAAGAGAAACAAACATCCTTTATCTCAACTTCACCGGAAATATCTGTCAAATCCACTGCATTTTCTGCATCCGGAATCTGAGGTTCTTCCTCAATCAAATCAAAAATACGCTGTGCACAGGCAATGGCATTCTGAAGTTCTGTAATTACTCCGGTAATTTCATTAAAAGGCTTTGTATACTGGTTGGCATAGCTTAAGAAGCATGATAACTGCCCAACACTCATATAACCACGGATTACGCTTAGTGCACCGGTAAAACCAACACCTGTATAAACCAAACTATTTACAAAACGGGTACAGGGATTTGTCAGGGAAGAAAAGAAAATTGCCTTTAAAGAACAATCTCTTAATTTCTCATTTATCTCTCCGAATTCCCGAAGGACGTCCTCGCCTTTTCCAAACGCCTGCACTACTTTCTGGTTTTCAATCATTTCGTCGATTAATCCGGTCTGTTTTCCCCTTGTCTCCGACTGAAGCTTAAACATCGAGAATGTACGCTTGGAAATAAAATTTGCAACCAGAAAAGAAACCGGTGTGATTACTACCACTACCATAGTAATTTTCACATTAATGGAAAGCATGAAACATAAGGTTCCTATAATTGTGGCTACTGCCGTAAATATCTGTGTAAACCCCATCAGAAGTCCATCTGCAAATTGATCTACATCTGCAATTATCCGGCTCACAATCTCCCCATGAGCATGTCCATCAATATATTTCAGTGGAAGTATCTCCAGTTTTTCAAACGCTTCATTTCGAATATCCTGCACTACCTGATAAGTCATCTTATTATTACAGATATTCATAACCCACTGTACAAGTGCAATCAAAAGGGTTGCAGCACCAATTTTAGCTAAAATTTGAAAGACTCTGGTAAACGCTACCTGCCCCGGTCCAATAATATAATCAATCGCATTTCCGGTAAGTTTTGGAACATATAGAGTAAGTGCAACACTTGCCATAGCCATCAAAATCGAAATCATTACAAAAATCCGATATCTGCCAAGGTAACAAAATACCTTTTTTATAGTCTGAGTCTGGCTCTTTTTATTCTGCATCTTTCTCATCCTCCTCTGGGAACTGAGAATAATAAATTTCCCGATATACTTCGCAGGATTGCAAAAGTTCCTCATGCCTTCCATATCCTACGAGCTTTCCATCATCCAAAACCAGAATCTTATCTGCCTGCAAAAGGGACGATGCCCTCTGTGAAACAATGAATAAAGTTGGTTTCTTTTTCATTTTTCCAAGGGCATGTCTAAGTTTCGCGTCAGTGGCAAAATCAAGTGCAGATACACTGTCATCCAATATCAGAATCTCCGGCTTACGCGCCAGTGCCCTGGCAATTGTCAACCGTTGTCTCTGACCACCGGATAAATTCTTTCCTCCCTGTTCAATCTGGAACTGCATTTTCTGTTCTTTTGCTTCGACAAATTCTTTGGATTGGGAGATTTCTAATGCTTCTTCCAATTCTTCTTTCGTTGCATCTGGATTGCCCCATCTTAAATTTTCTTCGATGGTTCCTTTAAACAGAACTGCCTTCTGGGGTACAATTCCAATATGTTTCCGCAAATTTTCTACTTCATAATCCGAAATGTCTTTTCCGGCAATTTTCACTTTTCCTTCTGTAGCATCGTAAAATCTTGGAATCAGATGAACCAGTGAAGTTTTACCAGAACCGGTTCCTCCAATAATACCTACCGTTTCTCCCTTCTTTACAGAGAACGAAATATCGGAGAGAGCCGCTTCCCCGGCATCTTTATATGCCAGAGATACATGTTGGAATTCCACCATCGGACATTCTGTCGGCTCTTTCCATTCATCTTCTCCATTTGCCATGGAATTTTCCACAGCAAGCACACTGGCAACACGATTTCCACAGGCAATGGCTTTGGTTGTAGAAATCAACAGATTGGCAAGCTTTACCAGCTCGATTAAAATCTGAGACATATAATTGACCAGCGCCACCACCTGTCCCTGAGACAGGATTCCTATGTTTACCCGGATTGCACCTATGTAAATCAGCGCCATGATTGCCGCATTTACAATAATATACGTCAATGGATTAAGTAATGCCGAAATACGACCTACAAATTTCTGGGCATCTGTCAGCAGTTCATTGGTATCTTCAAACTGCTTCCGCTCACTTTCCTCTTTGTGAAATGCACGAATCACACGGACTCCCGTCAAATTTTCTCTTGTCACAAGGAGTACCTTGTCCAGATAGCTCTGCACCTTTTTATATAAAGGCATGGTGACAAGCATAATTCCAAACACAATTACAGACAAAAGCGGAATGGCAACCACAAAAACAAGTGCTGCTCTACTATCCACCGTAAATGCCATAATCATAGCACCAAATACAATAAACGGTGAGCGCATAAACAATCGTAATACCAAGTTAACCCCTGTCTGGATTTGGTTTAAATCACTTGTCATCCTCGTTATCAAAGTAGAGGTACCCAAATGGTCCATCTCAGTGTAACTGAATTTCTGAATATGTTCAAACAGTACATACCGTAGTTCTGTTGCAAACCCTGTTGCCGCTTTGGCCGCAAAATACTGTGCAGTCACAGAACATACGAGTCCGATAATGCCAAGTGCAATCATAACCAGACACATCTTTATCACATATGCTGTATTTCCCGCCACAATTCCAACATCTATAATAGAAGCCATTACAAGTGGAACGAACAGTTCAAAAGAAGCTTCCAGCATTTTAAATAGCGGAGCAAGAATTGACTCCTTTTTATATTTTTTTAAATATTTCAGTAAAGATTTCATTTGCTTTTCCTTCACGTTCACGTTAAGTAAATTATTTCCTAATCTCCTATAACATCTCTCAATTTTTATTATTATAACTTTTTCATTCATAAATGTATATATAATTCCAATATTTTATATTTACAATTCAAAAATGGTATCATATCAGAGCAGGTGGTTTATTTGTTCTCCAAAGTTCCGTTTTTCGGATCGCGAAAAACTCCTCAATTGAGAACAGGGCTTTGCCCTAACAAAAAGAGCCGGTACACAGCACATCAAATCGGCGGGAAAAAATCTCTCGCTTTATCTTTGATGAAACTATGTACCGGCTCTGAACTTCAGAAACCTTCACTGTCTGCTTTTTCCGTTCCACTGGCAGACAGTGCACTGGAACGGCGCAACCGCAATCTCTTTCGGCGGCTGCCTTGAGTTTCATTCAGATATTCAGTTGTGGCTCTCTAATGAGAGCACATAGATTATACCATACAGAACGCTTGTTCGCCAATCTTTTTCGGTATATTGTGACAGGAAAGACGACTGCCGTTTCCGATAGCCGCCCTTGGGTTAAACATTTGATTTTACTTTACGCTGCGCTTTTTCTTCCTGCCGTAAACGGTTGTTGCGGTTACAGCGCCGCCGCTTGCAAGCAGCAGGGCAATCCAAAAAGCGAGATTGCTTGTGTCGCCGGTCTGAGGAGACTTATCAGATGTTCCCGGTTTGGTACTGGCAGGTTTTTTCTCAAGAGCAGCAATCGCATCTTCGATAGCCTTTGCCATCTTGTCTACTTCAGATTGCTCCGTAATATTTTTACCACGGACAACAGCCTTGACAGCAGTTTCCACACCGGAGAAATCCTTGTAGTCATTCTTGTTCAGGGCATTTGCTTTGGCAATGGCTTCATCAACCTTAGTATAATCAGCGTCCTTGTATTGCAGGGCAGCAATGGCATCTTCGATAGCTTTCGCCATTGCATCCACTTCGCTCTGCTCGGTAATATTCTTGTCACGGACAACGGCATTCACAGCGGCTTCTACAGCAGAGAAGTCCTTGTAGTTGTCCTTGTTCAATGCGTTTGCCTTAGCAATGGCTTC
>CAJMSZ010000073.1 GCA_905216215.1 uncultured bacterium
ATTTGGATCTATCCCAAGAGTCGAAATAATCTCACGTGGAAGCCTGCCCTTTGACTGTTATATTTTGTTATTAAATTCACTGTAAACCCTTGAAAACGCTGGATTTGTCGCAGGTGAGCTTTCCCTTATTGTTTCCCTTGTGTTATATCTTCCCATATAAGTTTACGAACTCTGATAAGGGAAAATACAAGGGCACAAGAGGTCCGGTGGACCTCTGCTCTGTGCCGACCGAAGCGGCAGCGGAGACCAAAAAAATCTGATAACACATTATAACATAAAATGAAAATGACATGGTGAACTGATTGAAATGCTTCTATATTTTTATTGATTTGAAGGAGACACAACATGAATACCATTTACGCAAAATACAACATGTATCACAACAGCATTGACATTTATACATCTGCCGGATATATGTTACGCATTGACTGTAATAAGGCAGAGGATGGACTAAAAGCCACTCCCCGCTCACAGTATTCGTTATATGCACTTGCTGCTTTCCAATGGGGCAGTGGAATCAATAATCTGTCTTCCGATTACTTTTTCAATCTCTAAATAGTTCATAGCGATATCTCCTCATATTTACTCAAGAACCAATAACAGTGCCATTTTGAACTGCTTTGTTGCACTTACTGAGTGCTTTCCAAACTTATCAAACTTAAAAGTTTCTCCTGCGTGGATCACCTGCTCCTGTCCCTCATATCCAATCACAGCCTCTCCATCAAGTGCCATCACAAGGGCTTCTCCCGGAGCTGCATGCTCTGAAAGACCTGTTCCTGCATCAAAACTCATAACAACAAATTTCATCTTGTCATTATGCGCCAAATCCATATTTACAATCTTTCCTTCCTGATATGGAAGTAACTCTGCTAACTTAAATACTTCTCCCGCCTTGATTACCTCGTTCATAATAGTCTCCTTTCGAAATTCAATCTCTTTATATATAGAATCTTTTATTGCACTAACTCCAACCGACCGTTGAATAGGTGTTAGAATACTTTCTCCAGGCAAAAAATTGATATCCCTGTGCCATTCTCATGATAGATTTGCTTCGAGATGGTACACCCTGGCACTGTTCTGTTTTCTCTTACAAAATCTATAATTTTTCTAGCTTGTTCTTTCATCGTTACCACCTCTCTTTCTCTTCTTTACATCTATTATTTTATCCATAGGCCTCTTGTTTTTCTGTTGCTGTAGCAACAATATCGATGATATGATAAAATTTCATTTGAAAGGATGGTAATAAGCATATGAAGAAACTAGATGATTATCAGAAGTATCTTCCGATACTATCGAAAGCAAAGCTATTTGAAGGAATTCCTCTTGAACACTATCCGCAAATTTTCAACTTCCTCCAGGCCTCAATTCTCTCTTTTGAAAAAGACGAATTAATTCAACACCTAGGAGAACCTTTGTTATATTCCGGAATTGTGCTTGATGGAACAGTTGAAGGATCATTTATCAATGAAAACTACAGCAAAATCAATATGAATCATTTTGAACGTGGTCGATCATTTGCAGAAGCCCTGGCATGCGTGCAAACACCATACAGTCCAATACAGCTAAAAGCATTGACTAACTGCACCATTATGTTAATTAATCTTAAAGGTATTATAAGCGGTTCTTCCTGTCCATGCTCTTACCAACTGAATTTAACCACTAACATGCTCAAAATACTTGCCTCACAAAATGTTTTTTCAAATCTAAAACTAAGAATTGCAAATCAGAAATCTTTAAGAGATCGAATTCTAATCTATTTGCATAGTTTAGCGCCAGACTCAGAAGGGTATCTCCATGTTCCCTTTACACAGACAGCACTTGCAGAATTCTTAGGTGTAAACCGAAGTGCACTGTCCAGAGAACTTGGTCGTATGCAAGATGAAAATCTTATAGAAGTTAACGATAAAAAAATGAAACTTTTACTATAGAAAAAAGGGGATGCGCCCATCCCCTTTGCCACATACGCTGTATGCGATTTCACAACAATTTTATTCCAATGCCTCTTCCAGCACTGATTTCAGTGTTTCAGCTGATTTGTGTAATGCCTTGATTTCATCTTCAGATAGTGAAATGGGAATCTTTGATATAAATCCTTCTGCACCTACAATACTTGGCATAGACAGAACTACATCCTTGATTCCGTATTCTCCATCCATCATTGTTGAAATTGGAAGTATCGAACGTTCATCTCTGATTATAGCTTCACATATTCTCTTTACCGACATTGCTATTCCATAATAAGTAGCACCCTTCCTTTGAATAATTTCATAGGCGCTGTTTTTTACTTTCTCCGCAATTTCTGACGTAGCTCCTTCATGGTCATGATGCCCTCTCATCTCGCAGAAATCATGGAGTGGAATACCTGACACGTTGGCACTTGACCAAGCGGCAATCTCACTGTCTCCATGTTCTCCAACAATAAACGCATGAACACTTCGACTATCTACTTCCAGATGCTCCCCGAGACGTTCTTTTAGTCTTGCTGTATCCAGAACCGTTCCTGATCCAATCACACGATTCGGTGCATATCCTTGCCCTCCTTATTGTTCAAAATGCTCTTTTGCAAACTGCATATCCTGTACTACTTCAACCGTTCCAAGATAATTGCCTTTCTTATCTCTTACTGCCATATATGTTACAAGGAATGGTTTTCCATTCTTCTCCATCCAAACTGGAACTCTGTCACGCTTATTATTTCTAAAATCATCTAAAATTGCTCGCACCATCGGTTCTATCTTAGGTGGATGGCAAGAAAATACTTCCCTGTCAATCGCCATCTGAGGGCGTTTGAACACCTTTGGTCCTTCGTTGAAGAAGCGATTGATATTATTATCATCCACAAATGTAATCTCGATAGGCAATGTATTGAGAAGTGCTTCCAGCTGTGGAACTGTCATATGACCACCACCTAATATGATTTCTCCATCGCTTAGAGCCGCCTCTGTTCTTGCTTTTTTATCAGCACTATATTTTTCTGCCTCATCCCAGATCATTTCTACTCCAAACACAGGTGCATAGTCCTTAGCATCCTCGTAAATGCCATACCACTCTTCCCTGCTGAAATTCACTGCGCAGATAGGGTATAAAATATTATTTTCTTTATAGATCATCTCATCTGCTCGTTTGAGAACTGTCTGAAGTCGGTTCATCCATTCTTCATCATAATCTGATATTTTATCAAGTGCAGCTAGCTCATCACGAATTTCATCATCCACTGTCCACATCACATCCGAAGGTCCTGAGATCTCATAGCGTACCTTTAATACCGGATAGACAAGATCTCCTTTTTCTGCATAATGAATAGAAATCTGTCGAAGCTCAGATAGCTTCTCTCCTACATCATTCCCAGACTCAATATCTCCTTGAATTTCATGAATCAATGCGGCTATCTTCTCGTTTTCAAGAGCCCATCGATACATCGGATGTCCAACAGTTTCTCTAAGAGTCTTTGCTGCAGCATGCTTCTGATTGTATGCATCCGGCATCAGTTTCTTAGATGTCTCCTCTTTCTTAAGTGACTCTTCTACTGCTTTTTCTGCATTTGCAATCTTTTCTTCCTTTGTTGCACCGTGAAATAAGGCACTGTGAACATCGCACAATTTCTGCACTTCTGTGATTGGTGTGCCTTCCTTAATTAGCTCCTGCTCAGCTTTCATAATTTCAGATGCCTCTACCTCTGAAAAATTCTCTACGAAGTCTTTGCGCACACTCTCTAAGTCTTCGCCTTCTCCAAGTCGCTTTAAATAGCTCTTTATCTTTTCTCTTGTATTTTCCTGAAAAGCCCCATCTTCACTGCTGGTCTCGTCTCCTGCATTATTCTTTCCAAGTGCAAAGATATTTGGCATCTTCCCAATAAGTTCAAACCCATTACTCATAAGTGCCGGCACAACCTTCATCATGGATATGTTTCTCATCTTAGCTCCCTTTGGAATTGTTGTGATGCGTCCCACAGAGTTAAGCATTGCAGGCTTTGTAATCTCTGAAAATCCTAAATCCTTTAAAACATCTACAAGCTCAGGATATTCCTGAACCAATTCAAATACTGGTTTGTTTAAGTCTAATTTCTTTGCCATATAAACATCCACACCTTTCTATCTTTCCTTGTTACAAAATAAAATAACCTAAATTCCCTAAAATAATCTGTTGCTCCAGCAACATTTCTCAATGTCTCTGTTGTGTGTCCAGCACCTCCGACAATAATATTTTTCTTTGCCACTTCGTTCTGAATGGCTTCAGCAAGAATATCACCACCGGCTATAATGTTTCCTCCAAATAAAACCATTACATCAGCCTGATTGATTCCAATTTTTTTCTAATACATTTTGTGTAAATTCTTCTATATCACGCTTGCCACAAAATTCTCCCAAAATATTAATTGCTTTTGCTTTTTACATAACTCACCTCATAAAATTCCGATTTCTCAGTTTTAAAACTCAAAGTGTCCAATCTATAGGGTACATTTTATACTATCCTTTGTTAATAACGCTTTTACTTCCCACATATGTCAGCAGGAAATAACTTCCATACACTAACACAATAAATACCGATGTTGCAAAGATCGTGGATGCTACATTCATATCTCCAAACACCTCGATAACTTCCCGGCTTGCCACCGTCAAGCCAACAACTGAATGAATCACTGCCAGTAAAAGCGGAAACAGAAAATAGCTAAGAATTTGGATGAATAGTGCGCGATTCAGTTCACGTCGTTCTACACCCAGTTTTTTTAGGAGATTGTATCGTTCTACATTATCAGTAGCTTCGGATAGCTGCTGAATAGCAAGAATTGCTGCACAAGCTATCATAAATACAATACCAAGGTAAATTGCCAGAAATGCTATGATTGCCTTTGTAGTAACTGAAGATTCATATACCTGCTGCTTACTCACGTAATGCACAAAGGCACATTCTCTTTCGCTCTTTTCCTGATAATTATCCAACAATGCACCAAATTCTTTTGCTGCGTCTTCACTCACACACTGTACATTCCATATCATTGTATCGACATTCATATTTTTCATCCATGCATCTGCGACTACAAATATGATTTGACCCATGCCACTATTTGACATGATAAATTCTTCAGCTTCATTCACCGGAGAAAGCACGTTTCCGTCAAGAGTTAGATTGATATTTTTATCATGAAATTGTCTTGCAAGTTCACGAACAGTGTCTTTATCATATAAGATTCTATAGTTATTTTCTGATAAATCAACCGCCTCCATGCCTTGCAATTTGCGCAAACCATTATAATCTGACAGGCTTACAAACATCATTGGTAAATCTCCAAATCTATAAGCAGCCAATGTTTCTGGTATTTGAACGTCATACTCCTTGTAATATACCTTTCCCTCTGCCATGGTACCTTCCACGCACTCATAGCTATCCGCAATCAGGCTGCTATCCTTGATTTCAGAGGGCAGTCGGCTTAAAATCGTATCCGTTTCACCATTATTATAGTCTATGACACTA
>CAJMSZ010000074.1 GCA_905216215.1 uncultured bacterium
CTAGAGCACACGGTTCATACCCGTGGTGTCGCTGGTTCAAATCCAGTTCCCGCTACTTGATGAGAAGAAGTTCTGGAAAGAACTTCTTTTTTTGTTTTAAACATAGATATTTTAAGCCAAATATGCTATCATGAAATGTATCTATGAAAATAGGAGGCTTTATAATGTCAGTAAAAAGCAGAAACATCTTGATGATACTAGGTGGTGGCTATTTGATATACATTGGTGCGCGGCTGGTGATGCAGACAAGGCAGAGTCATCCACAGAATGAAACGATGTTTGTGGCATTTGGAGCTGGATTTGCAGTCTTCGGTGTACTGGTTGCACTTTTTTATTTGTGGGATATCTGGAAAGACGTAAGAGGTCAGAAGAAAAAGGAAGATAGTGATTTCTATGTGGAGACGCTGGAATTTGAGGATGAACCAGAACCGGTTATAGAACGGAAGAATCATGTTCAGATGGTGAAAGTGGAGAAGGAACAGGAAACTACATCCGAAATTCACATAGAGAAGGAACAGGAATCTGCAGATGAACAAATGAATGTGACAAATGTGGAAGAACAAGAAGAGAAAAATGTAGAAGAGGTCACCACAGAGGTGAAGATTGATATAAGGGATGCTGAACCGGAAGAAGAGGAGAACATAGAGGCAACGGAGACGTTGGAAGAGCTGGAACTCAGTCCGGATGAAGCAGAGGAAGTATTTCCTACAGAGGAAATTAAGCTGGAAAGAATATAAAAACTGCGAGAAAGACATTGCGAAAAAAATGGAACGGTAATGGTAATATAGAAGCCGGGGAGAAGGGAGCGATTCGGATGCGTGTTGGAATGGGCTATGATGTGCATAAGCTTGTGGAAGATAGAAATTTAATAATTGGAGGAGTAAAGATTCCTTATGAGAAGGGGCTTTTGGGACACTCAGATGCAGATGTTCTGCTGCATGCGATTATGGACGCTCTGCTTGGTGCGGCAGCTCTTGGGGATATCGGAAAGCATTTTCCGGATACGGACCCGGCTTATAAAGGAATTTCCAGTATAGAGCTTTTGAAGCATGTGGGGAATCTGCTGGATGAGAAGGGGTTTGTTGTGGAAAATATTGACGCAACGATTATTGCCCAGAAACCAAAGATGCGTCCGCATATAGAACAGATGGAAGCCAATATTGCGGCTGCATTATGTATAGAGCAGGATAGAATTAATGTCAAAGCAACCACAGAAGAGGGACTTGGATTTACCGGAAGC
The DNA here is from genome assembly GCA_905216215.1 of uncultured bacterium. GTDB lineage: Bacteria > Bacillota > Clostridia > Lachnospirales > Lachnospiraceae > Allocoprococcus. The sequence continues at coordinate 1,241 of CAJMSZ010000074.1, forward strand.
GGTGAGGGGATTTCTTCTCAGGCTATCTGTATGCTTCAGAAACTGACGGATATGAGCAGTACAAGTGTTATGCCACCGTGTGGAGGAAATGGCTGCGCAGGATGTGGCGGTTGCCAGAAAAGGTAGGGACGGAAGAAAGAGATGATACTGAGGAAACTGAAAACAAGTGAACATCTTCTGACAAGACCATTATGGGAACAGATTTTCACGGAAGACAGCAACGAATTTCTGGATTATTATTATCGGAATAAGACAAAGAACAATGAAATCTACGTGATTGAGACAGATGGAGTGATTCGCTCCATGCTGCAACTGAATCCGTATGTGCTGAATATAGAAGACCAGGAAAAAGAAAGCCGATATATTGTTGCAGTGGCAACGGAGATACTTCATCGCGGGAAAGGTTATATGACAGAACTGCTGAAAAAGTCTGTTCGTGACATGTATATACAGAAAATTCCATTTACATTTCTAATGCCGGCCAGTGAGAAAATCTATTATCCTCATCATTTCCGTTATGTGTATGATGCGGATGTGTGGAAGGCTTCCGGGGTGAAGAAGCATTTGAAAATCCGGGATTTGTTGTATAAGAATGTGAATGAAGAAGTGACTTTCCGGATGGCAGAAGCGGAAGACTGCAAGAGGGCTGCTCAGTTTGCCAGCCGTATTTTGAAGGAGCGTTATCAGGTGTATACGAAGCGCGATTGGCTGTATTACGAGAATGTTCTCCGGGAACAGCGAAGCATGAATGGTGGAATTCTTCTTGCGGAGCGGGAAGGCGAGATTCAGGGGATGCTTCTGTTTGAAGAGGAAGATGAGCTGACGGTAAGGGAGCCGCTTTTTGTGGAAGGCTGCGAGCATGTATTCGAATCAGGGGGTCTGGTTCTGAAGAAAGAAGAAACAAAGCCAATGATCATGGCCAGAGTGGTTCATGCGGAAGAACTGCTGTCCTGTATGAAATGCAGTGAAGAAACCGGGTTTGAATTCATACTGGTTGACCCTGTCATCCGTGAGAATAATAAGCTGTTTTTTGTGAAAGGAAACAGCGAGCGTGTGGTAGTACGGACAAAACCATGGGTGAGAGGAAAATACGAGGATGTGCAGAAAATCAGCATTGATGCGCTGACTTCTGTTTTGTTTGGATATAAGACACTGGAAAAGATTGAAGAAGAGGAGCAGGAAACATTTTCTGCGGAATTTAAGGAAGCGATTTCTAAAATCGAACCACTGAAGCGTGTTTTTATCAATGAAATTGTATAAAGTAAGGGAAGGAATCGAAAATGAAAATCTTTAACACACTTACAAGAAAGAAAGAAGAATTTGTGCCATTAGAGGAAGGAAAGGTCAAGATGTACGTCTGCGGTCCGACTGTGTATAATTTTATTCACATTGGAAATGCAAGACCTATGATTGTATTCGATACAGTACGCCGTTATTTTGAATATAAGGGATACGAGGTAAATTATGTTTCTAACTTTACAGATGTAGATGATAAGATTATTAAGAAAGCAATCGAGGAAGGAACGACAGCACAGGAGGTTTCACAGCGTTATATTGCAGAGTGCAAGAAGGATATGGAAGGCATGAATATTAAGCCTGCAACCAAGAACCCACTTGCAACAGAAGAAATCTGTGGAATGGTGGATATGATTCAGACCTTGATTGACAAAGGCTTTGCTTACGAGAAGAACGGAACGGTATATTTCCGTGTAAGACAGTTTAAGGATTATGGAAAATTGTCTCATAAGAATTTAGATGACTTGCGTTCCGGTGAACGCTCTCTTCTGGTAACTGGAGAGGATGAAAAGGAAGACCCACTGGATTTCGTACTTTGGAAGCCAAAGAAAGAAGGGGAACCGGCCTGGGAATCTCCGTGGAGTGAAGGACGTCCTGGCTGGCATATTGAGTGTTCGGAAATGTCGAAAAAATATCTGGGTGAGCAGATTGATATTCATGCAGGTGGGGAGGATTTGGTGTTCCCACATCATGAAAATGAAATTGCCCAGAGTGAGGCAACAAATGGGAAAGAATTTGCAAGATACTGGATGCACAATGCATTTTTGAATATTGATAACCGAAAGATGTCCAAGTCTCTTGGAAACTTCCGCACAGTACGGGAAATCAGCGAGCAGTATGACCTTCAGGTGTTGCGATTCTTCATGTTGAGTGCTCATTATAGAAGTCCACTGAATTTCAGTGCAGACCTTATGGAAGCCTCTAAGAACGGTCTGGAGAGAATTGTAAATGCAGCCGATAAACTGAAATATCTTATGGGGGCAGCAACAGCCCGGGAAATGACAGCAGAAGAAAAGGAAGCGTTTGCTAAAACAGACGAATTTGTCAAAGCCTTTGAAGTTGCAATGGAAGATGACTTTAATACGGCAGATGCAGTGGCAGCTGTATTTGATTTGGTAAAATACATCAATACCAATGTTTCTGCACAGAACAGCAAAGAGTGCTTACAGCGTTATCTGGATTTACTTGTGAAGCTGTGTGATGTTCTGGGACTGATTGTGAATAAGCAGGAAGACCTTCTGGATGCAGATATTGAAAAGCTGATTGAAGAACGTCAGGCTGCAAGAAAGGCGAAGAATTTTGCAAGAGCGGATGAAATCAGGGATGAGCTTTTGAGTAAGGGTATTATTTTGAAAGATACCAGAGAAGGGGTACAATGGAAAAAGGCATAGGATTTGACTGGAAATCTTATATGCGCGAAGAATTAGGAATGCAAGAGGTGAATATAGAAAGCTATTCACCTCTTACTTTAGCGTATATCGGTGATTGCGTATATGATTTGATTATAAAAACGATGGTCATCAGTGAGGGAAACAAACAGGTAAAAAAATTACATCAGGAGACAAGCAAAGTTGTACAGGCTTCGGCCCAGTCGGAAATGATGCGTGTGATTCAGGAAGTGCTGACGGAAGAAGAGCATGCGGTGTACCGTAGGGGAAGAAATGCAAAATCCGTTTCCCCTGCCAAGAATCAGTCTCTGACCGATTATCGGAGAGCGACTGGCTTCGAGGCGCTTATGGGATGGCTCTATCTCCAGAATGACTGGAAGCGAATGATTGATCTGATTAAAATCGGACTGGAACATTTAGAAGAAAAAACAGAGGGAGAACAGGCATAATGGCTGAAAAGGAAATGAATGAAATCAAAAGTCAGGTGATAGAGGGGAGAAATGCGGTTTTAGAGGCATTTCGTTCGGGAAAGTCCATTGATAAACTATATGTGCTGGATGGATGCCAGGATGGACCTGTCCGCAGCATTATCCGGGAAGCAAAGAAGCATGACACCATTCTTCAGTTTGTGACAAAAGAAAGACTGTCACAGCTTTCTGAGACAGGAAAACATCAGGGGGTTATCGCTATGGCGGCAGCCTATGAATATGCAACGGTGGATGATATGCTGGAGCTTGCCAAATCCAAAGGAGAAGACCCATTTCTTATTTTGCTGGACAATATTGAAGACCCACATAATCTGGGCGCGATTATCCGTACCGCCAATTTGGCCGGTGCACATGGAGTCATTATCCCGAAAAGACGCGCAGTAGGACTTACTGCCACTGTTGCAAGAACTTCTGCCGGGGCACTTAACTATACGCCCGTTGCCAAGGTGACTAATCTGGTAAAGACCATGGAAGAATTGAAAGAAAAAGGCCTCTGGTTTGTATGTGCAGATATGGATGGAGATGTGATGTACAGAGTCAACATGAAAGGGCCAATTGGACTTGTAATTGGAAATGAAGGAGAAGGTGTGGGCAGACTGGTGAAAGAAAACTGTGATATGACTGCGTCTATACCGATGAAAGGGAACATTGATTCTCTGAATGCGTCTGTTGCTGCCGGGGTTCTTGCGTACGAAATTGTCCGCCAAAGATTTGAAGCATAAAGTTGCTAGGCACATCCGACATAGTAAAAATTTTCTAAACTTGAAAAAACAGGTTGCTAAGTTCAGATGAACTGTATATACTAAGATTAGAAGTAAATGTTTGCCGCTTGCTGATGGTGCGGGGTATAAATAATTCAGTTCGTAAATGAAGCCACTTGCTATACAGGTGGGATAAAAATAGTATAGTT
>CAJMSZ010000075.1 GCA_905216215.1 uncultured bacterium
CTGAAACAGTTAGAAGAAAAAGAACCATTGCCGGATAAAGAGAAAGATCAGATTGCCTGGGTAAGAGCTGCTAATCAACACAAAGCAATTGCAGAAGAGATTATTCTCAAGGAATTGATTTATGTTTAAATGAAGGTGATGAGGTCGTGGATTGCGACCTCATTATTGTATGAAAAATAGCAGTAGGCAGAATGAGAAAAATAGGGTAAAATGGGAACATGGATTTTGGGAACTCATAAGAAATGATTGTGCGGTAAAGTAACTTGAAATGCCAGTTTGGCATTTCAAGTTATAGAGGAGATGGAATGGCGGATCAGAAAGTAAGAGAAATGGAACCAGTGGAAACACAAATAGTTGAAATCATGCCACCGGACGTTGAAAATCTGATTTATGTAGTAAGAAACAAACAAACAAGTCATGGTGGATAGTGATTTGGCAATGCTTTATCAGGTAGAAACGGGAGCGTTAAACAGAGCCGTTAAAAGAAATATTGCCAGATTTCCAGAAGATTTTCGATTTCAGCTTACAAAAGATGAATATAAAAACTTGAAATGCCAATTTGGCACCTCAAATGGCAGTGGAACAGAAAATGGTTATGGTGGCAGACGTACATTACCGTATGTATTTACAGAGCAGGGAATATCCATGCTTGCAAGTGTATTGCATAGCGAGGTGGCAATTAATGTAAGTATAGGTATTATGCGTGCATTTGTAGAAATGCGACGGTTTATAGCCAACAATGCACTTTTGTTTGAAAGGATTAGTAACGTTGAGCTAAAACAACTGGAATATCAGAAAAAGACAGATGAAAAACTGGAGCAGATTTTTGAGTACATATCAGATCATGAGGAGTCTAATCAAAAGATATTTTTTGATGGTCAGATATATGATGCATTCAGCTTATTGATAGGACTGATTCAGAAAGCAGAAATGGAAATTGTTCTGGTAGATGGATATGTGGATGTAGGAACATTAAATATTTTGTCAAAGAAGAAAGAAAATGTGGCGGTGACAGTTTATACACAGCAACGGACAAAATTATCTCAAACAGATGTAGATAACTTTAATGCACAGTATCCTAAACTGGATGTGAAGTACACAAGAGCATTTCATGATCGTTTTTTAATTCTTGATAAAACGAAAGCATATCATGTGGGTGCGTCTTTGAAGGATGCAGGTAAAAAATGTTTTGGAATTAATCTGATTGAAGATGCAGGTATTGTAAGAGATATTTTACAGAGATTGGAATTGGAAACAGAAGAATAGAAAAGTAAGTTATGCAGAAAGGCGTGAGTCATAAGAATATGGCTTGCGTCTTTTTCTGTCTGGAAAGGAAGTGGGGAGCATGGCACAGATTTTTCGTGTAGAGAGAACTAAGAATTTTACGGTAATGAGTAATCACCATTTCAAGAATAAGAATCTGACATTGAAAGCGAAAGGTCTATTATCGCTGATGTTAAGTTTGCCAGATGACTGGAATTACAATATGCAAGGACTGGCAACATTGAGCAGAGATGGGATTGATTCTGTTCGTTCTGCAATTAAGGAATTAGAGCATCATGGATATGTGGAACGTCATAGATTGCGTAATGAGTATGGCTTTTATGGCGATACCGAATATATTATCCGGGAAGTTCCATTAGGAGAAGAAAATGATTAAGTGGAGAAGAGAAGTGCCTAAGGGTGGATAGTCCAATTTTGGACAATCAGGTCATAGGAAATTTCTATCTCCGGACATCAGAAAATAGGAAAACCAGATATGGTAAATCCCATACTGGACAAACCGTTGCTATTAATAATCCATGTTATTAAATATGAATTATTAAAGAACCAGTAAATAAAATATCCATCTTATCAATTCACGTAAGTATTAATAGGATTGGATAAGAAAAGAAAGAATGAGGTATGATTATGAGAATGATGAAAAACAACAATAATGAAACAGTTATGGTGATCGGGATTGATCATGGGTATGGAAACATGAAAACTGCCACCAGATGCTTTCCATCCGGTGTAGCCAGATATGACAAGGAGCCAATCTTCCAGAATAATCTTCTTGTTTACAATGACATGTATTACCAGATCGGAGAGGAACACAAGGAGTTCTGTGCAGAGAAAACGCAGGACGAGGACTATTATGTGCTGACACTGGCGGCTATCGCAAGGGAACTGGATGGGAAAGGAATGAATCAGGCAAAGGTACACATTGCAGCCGGACTTCCGCTTACCTGGGTGGCTACACAGAAAGAGGATTTCCAGAAATATCTTCTCCAGAATGAAAGTGTGGATTTTACATTCCGTAACAAAGACTACCATGTAGAGTTTGCAGGAGCTGATATTTACCCACAGGGGTTTGCAGCAGCCTTTTACCGCTTACAGGATTTCAAAGGAATCAACATGCTTGTGGATATTGGAAACGGAACTATGAACATCATGTATATCAACAATTCCCGTCCATTAGAGAAGAAATGCTTTACAGAGAAATATGGAACGCATCAGTGTGTGCTTGCTGTAAGGGAATCCCTGCTGAAAGAATTGGGAACAGTGGTGGACGATCTGGTGATTGAGCAGGTGATCCGTACCGGGACAGCAGATATTGGTGAGAAATATCTGACAGTCATTCGTAAAGCTGCCGGAGATTATACGAAAGAAATCTTCCATAAGCTGAGAGAACGGGAATATAATCCAGAACTGATGCGTCTGTATGTGGTCGGCGGTGGCGGTTGTATGATCCAGAATTTTGGAGAATATGACAAGAGCCGGGTGACAATTGTACGGGACATCTGTGCCACAGCGAAAGGCTATGAAGCAATGACCGTAAGGAAAATCCAGAGAAACGGAGGGATGCTTGTATGAGAAAAGAACGGAAAATCATCAACACAAATATCCGTTTGAATCTTTGTGATGAACAGGACAGGCAGGCATGGGAATATTTGCAGACGATGGACAGGGAAAAATATAAATCGTACACCAGAGCAGTTGTAGTTGCTTTAAACGATTATTTTTCCAGAGAGTACAGGAATGAAGCAGATCCGTATCTGGAAACCAGAGAAAAGGAAGATGCTTTTCTGGAAAGAGTGGAAACAGCTGTCCGGGATGGAGTGAAAGAATCTGCCCCGATGGCTATAGCGAAGAATCTGATGGAAATGCTTGTACCGTTTGTAAAAGAATCGGTAGGAGAAATTAATCTGCTGGACAGAACACTAACAATGGAGAAAACGGATGGAGAGATCGCAGAAGATAATCTGGACTGGGAGAAAGAAGCTGATATGGATGCAGCACTGGATTTTGCAGACAGTTTTTAGATGGTTATGAAATAGCAGTAACAGGAAAACAGACTGACAGTAAGGAATAGCTTTACAAAAACAGAATAGCAGAAAAAGACAATGGCAGTGGTGACATTTCAGACATTATGAATTGGAGAAATGTTTATGACTGCTATTTTTATGTCTTTTAGCAGAAATGGAAAGAGATCCAGAAAAAGAAAGACAGAAATAACAGGAAAATATAACAGAAAGGCGTTGGCAGATGGGTGGATGGAACAAGCAAGGCGAAGAAAAGAATAGAGTGCCGGATACGGCACATGATTGTCCGATACTTCGCATCGGAGTGCTGCATGAACAGCCTGTTTCAGAAAGAGAAAATCTATCGAAAGGGGAGCTTTTCCATTTCTTCCACAGTCTGTCCCTGCACCACAAAACCACCGTCATCTCCATTTTGATCTGATAACGTAGGGTGGAAAATATGGCTTGGTGGGTGTCGGTTCAGTGGTGGGGAGATGACAGGCAAGTTTCGCAAAGTGGCAAGCCACTATGCACCGGAGCCAGCCTTTGGGCTGTCCCTAAACTTGCCAGAGGGCTCCGCCCCTTGGAACCCCGGCACGTCAATGGCGTAAGTATTCCTGCGAAATGTCCACCGGACATTCCTACGGAACATTTACTGATTGACTAGGACTCTGTCCTGCACCTGTATAAGAGAGCGTTGCACTCTCTTATAAATCTCCTGCCAATATGCACCAGAACGCTGTGTCTGTTAATAAAGAATGAAAAATCAGGCAAAGAAAGGAGACAGAAGTCTATGAGAAAACGAAATTATACAGTAACCATACGGATGAATAAAGAGGAATACAATCTGCTTCAGAGTAAGGTTAAGGAATCCGGAAGAACACAGCAGGAAGTTGTAATAAAAGCAATCGCAGATTTGAAGATAGCTTCTACAGAGGAAGTGGAAGAACTGAAAAGATTGAACCAGCTGTTTGCAGATATTCTCAGTCAGCTTCGTGGAGCTACTACAAATATTAATCAGATTGCAAGAAAGCTGCATACAGATGGAGAAGTTCCAAATGACAGTACGCTGTATTTCCTCAATAAAAATATTCTTAAGTACCGGAAGGAGAGTGAAAAGATATGGCTATTAATAAGACGATTAATAAGCGGACAAATACACATGGAGCAATGAGAAACTGCATCGAATATGTTTTGCGACAGGACAAGACCAACGAATTATTTACCTGTGTAACAGGCCCGTACTGTCATGACGGGATCAATTATGATCTGGTGTACAGAACATTTTTAGAGGAAAAGAAGGTATGGGATAAAGATTCTGGGAGAATGTACGCTCACAACATTATTTCTTGGCATAAGGACGAGCAGATTACTCCGGAGCAGGCATTAGAATTTGGAAAAGAGTTTGCAGAAAATTGGTTCAGTGGATTCCAGACCTTAGTGGCTGTGCATAAGGATAAAGACCATATCCACTGCCATCTGGTTACAAATTCTGTGAGTTATGAAGATGGAAGAAAGCTGCATAATACCAGAAAAGATCTGGAATGTATGAAACAGCTTACCAATCAGATGTGCCGAGAACGTGAACTGACAGTTGCTGAGAAAGGAAAGCACTTTGATGGAAGCCAGATTGAAAAAGGGGAAGTCATTGCATGGAGCAAAGATAAATATAACCT
>CAJMSZ010000076.1 GCA_905216215.1 uncultured bacterium
TTGAGAGGAGCTGTCCTTAGTACGAGAGGACCGGGATGGACTGACCTCTGGTGTATCGGTTGTTCCGCCAGGAGCATGGCCGAGTAGCCAAGTCGGGAAGGGATAAACGCTGAAGGCATCTAAGCGTGAAGCCCCCCTCAAGATGAGATATCCCATTCGAAAGAAGTAAGACCCCTTGAAGACGACGAGGTAGATAGGGCAGAGGTGGAAGTGCAGTAATGCATGGAGCTGACTGTTACTAATCGGTCGAGGGCATAACCAAGAAGGTAGGAGAAGGGAAATGGATGGAAGAGATTTAGCTGTATGTGATTTTGAAGGTACATGGGAAAACACTTGCTGGATTGGCAAGTGTTTTTTTTGTATATGAGTTCACTTGTTTTGCTGAAAATCCCTCAGGGAGCCAAAGGTATAGCCCATTTCTTCCCATTTAGTCAACAGGTCATCCAATATAGACGCATTTGTGGAGGAGGTACTGTGAAGGAGAACAATTGCCCCGGGATGAATACGAGTCAGAAGCTTATCATAGGCCTGCTCTTTTGTGGGCTGGTTATCCGTGTCCCAGTCAACATAGGCGAGACTCCAGAAGAAAGTTTTGTATCCCATATCTTTTGCCATTTGTAGGTTAGATTCACTATATTTTCCCTGTGGAGGCCGATAGAATTTTGTCATTTCTTCTCCTGTCATTTCTTTATACAAGGTTTCTACTGACTGAAGTTCTTCTTGAAAAGTATCTATTGTGGAAATCTGAGACATATCTTTGTGGTGATAGGTATGATTTCCTACGATATGTCCTTCTTCCTTCATGCGCATGATTAAATCTGGATTTTCTTTCACGTATGTACCCACAACGAAGAAAGTAGCAGGTGTCTGGTGCTTTTTGAGCGCATCCAGAATAGGTGCTGTGTTTCCGTTTTCATATCCTGAATCAAAGGTCAGATAGATGATTTTTTCATCGGTATCTTTTGCGTAATAGGCGTTGTATTCTGCCAGCTCTTCGATCGTAGCATTTCCCACTGGAGTTTCCCCCTCCGTCTGAAAACTGAGTCCCCAGTTGCCGTCTGCTGCTGTTGTGACTGTGTCTGGAAAGAAATGCTGCTTCAAGGCTGCAATGCCATTTCCAATAGAAAAAGCGAATAAAAATAAAAAACAAAGAGCGGTAAAAGATTTTAGTGAAAATGGAAAGGATAGATTTTGTTTCATAAAGTGTCCATTTTAATTTTTTATAAATATATGCATTGACAAGGATAAGATTGCTATATATTGCCTGATATGGTAAGATATTTTTATCAAATCTAAAGGAGAAAGCACATGGAAGAAAAAAGAGAGTTTGAAAATGTGGAAACTACAGGAGCAGAAGCGTTAAACACAGAAGCTTTAAATGCAGAAGGGACAAATAACATGGAGTACAGCTATGCTGAGGGAAATATAGCGGATCCGCTTATGGCAAAGGAACGGGTTTTCCTTGGAACCCTGGGAGCTCTTGCAGGAACATTGATCGGAACTATTTGTATTGTGGTTCTGGGACAGTTTGGCTATATCGCTTCTATCTGTGGTGTGGTCATGGGAGCATGCGCAATGGGTGGTTATCAGTTGCTTGGAAAGAAAATGAGCAAAAAAGGAATTATCATTACGATTGTGATTATGCTTGTAATGGTATATGTCAGCAACTGGATTAGTTATGCAATTGCAGTTGCAGATGTAGCTGAAGTGGATTTTATGACAGCATTTCTGGCAACTCCAAGTCTGGTAAGTGAGGGATTAATCGACGCTGGAGCGTATTACAAGGATCTTGTCATGCTATATATCTTTACAGCATTTGGCGCGGTTCCGACCATCAAAAAATATTTCAAATAAACTTGACAAGAGTCGGCCACTTATGGTATAAATATCTAGTGGCCGATTTTGAGCCAGAATTAAATATAGGGGATTGGTCAAATGGTATGATAGGAGTCTCCAAAACTTTTGGCGGGGGTTCGATTCCCTCATCCCCTGTTTATAAAAAGAAAGACATTTAATGTGTCTGCTAGAAAGAGTTAACATGAAAGTTAACACGGATGAGAGGCAATGTTATAAGTACAGAAAATTGTATTTAGGACATTGTTTTTTGTTTATCTTGATTCATGCATAAATTATTTTTATTAAGTATAAATTTATAAAAAGTTGTCACATTAATAGTACAGTCAACCATGAAGAAAGTATAGATATAATTAAATATTAGGACATCTAAACAAGTCCATATACTTAGGGTTTTACGAGAGTATATGGGCTTATTTTAGTGCCTTAAATTTGCAGACTAATAAATTGGGCACGAGACTATAAAATGGAAATTTGGACGATAGGAAAAAGAATAGCTAACCAAAGAAAAATTTTTGTTTACTCGGGATGAAATCAGAAATATGAAAAAATTCAATATTATATTGCTGGATACAATAACATTATAAAAAATAAAAAAACCCCTTTTCTTTTTGACCAGAATACTGTATCATAATCTTGCAACACAAAATCTAGTGACGAAACAAAAAAGTTTATCAATATTTTGTACTTGCAGAAATGAGGAGAAAAAGATGGATCAGACGGTGAAAACAAGAGTAATCAAGAGAAACGGGGAGGAAGTTAATTTTGACCTTTCCAAAATTGTGAATGCAATTACAAAGGCAAATGAAGGAACTGATCACATTCACCAGATGAATGCATACCAGATTCGGGCGATTGCTGATACAATTGCACAGAAAGCGAATGAGTCTACGCATGCGGTTCATGTAGAGGATATTCAGGACATGGTGGAAACCGGCATTATGGAGATGCGTGGATATGAGGTTGCACAGAGATATGTTCGTTATCGCTATAAGAGAGAACTGAAGAGAAAATCAAATACTACAGATAATGGAATTCTTTCTCTTCTCGAGCACATCAATGAAGAAGTAAAACAGGAAAATTCGAACAAGAATCCGATTATTAATTCTACACAAAGGGATTATATGGCGGGGGAAGTAAGTAAAGATTTAACACGTCGTGTATTGCTTCCGGAAGAAATTGTGCATGCGCATGAAGAAGGAATTATTCATTTTCATGATATGGATTATTATGCGCAGAAAGAACATAACTGCGATTTGATTAATCTGGAGGATATGCTTCAGAATGGCACAGTCATCAGTGAGACTATGATTGAGAGACCAAAGAGTTTCTTTACTGCATGCAATGTGACAACACAGATTGTAGCACAGGTGGCCAGCAATCAATATGGAGGACAGTCATTTACATTGTCACATCTGGTTCCATTTGTAGATGTAAGCCGCCAGAAGATACATAAGAGTGTGGTTGAGGAACGCAAAGAGGTAGGAGAGAGTCTGGATGAAGAAATCATTTCTAAGATTACAGAGCGCAGGCTGCGTGAGGAAATCCGCAGTGGTATTCAGACAATCCAGTATCAACTGATTACACTCATGACCTGTAATGGTCAGGCTCCGTTTGTAACGGTCTTTATGTATCTGGATGAGGTACCGGAAGGACAGGCCAGAGATGATTTGGCGATGATTATTGAAGAAGTGTTGGTTCAGCGTATGAAAGGTGTAAAGAACGAAAAAGGCGTTTGGATTACACCGGCATTTCCAAAGCTGATTTATGCTTTAGACGAGGATAATATTACGAAAGATTCCAAGTATTGGTATCTGACAGAGCTTGCTGCACAGTGTACTGCAAAGCGTATGGTTCCGGACTACATTTCAGCAAAAATGATGCGGGAACTGAAGCAGGGAGATGTGTATACCTGTATGGGTTGTCGTTCTTTCCTTACAGTAGAGGATTCCCAGAGAAATCCGGATGGCAGTCATAAATACTACGGCAGATTTAATCAGGGGGTGGTAACCATCAACCTGGTGGACGTAGCCTGTTCTTCTAACGGGGATATGGAACGTTTCTGGGAAATTTTAGATGCCAGACTGGAATTATGCCACAGAGCACTTCGCTGCCGACATGAGCGCCTTTTAGGAACCGTTTCAGACGTGGCACCGATTCTTTGGCAGCATGGAGCTTTAGCACGTTTGAAAAAGGGTGAGACAATTGATAAATTGCTGTACAATGGATATTCGACTATCTCACTTGGTTATGCAGGACTTTATGAGATGTGTATGCGTATGATTGGAAAATCCCATACAGACCCGGATGCAAAGCCATTTGCATTGGCTGTAATGCAGCATCTGAATGATAAATGCGCAGAGTGGAAGAAAGTGGAAAATATCAGTTATTCTGTGTATGGTACACCGATGGAGTCTACTACTTATCGTTTCGCGAAATGTCTGCAGAAGCGTTTTGGTATTATTCCTGGTGTAACGGATAAGAACTATATTACCAACAGCTATCATGTCCATGTAACAGAAGAAATTGATGCATTTAGTAAACTGAAATTTGAATCTGAATTTCAGAAGCTGTCGCCAGGTGGAGCAATCAGTTATGTAGAAGTTCCGGATATGCAGCATAATATTCCGGCAGTATTGTCTGTGATGCAGTTTATTTATAACAACATTATGTATGCAGAGTTAAATACAAAGAGTGATTATTGTGAATGTTGTGGATATGACGGAGAAATCCAGATTGTAGAAGATGAGACCGGAAAGTTGACATGGAGATGCCCGAACTGTGGCAATACGGATCAGAACAAGCTGTTCGTAGCACGCAGAACCTGTGGTTATATTGGAACCCAGTTCTGGAATCAGGGACGTACGCAGGAGATTAAAGACAGGGTGCTGCATCTGTCAAATGGAAGTTTATCGCAGGAATAAAATTTCCATATGATTCTTGTGATGTGAATA
>CAJMSZ010000077.1 GCA_905216215.1 uncultured bacterium
AGTGTGCCGTCGACTCAAGACCGATGATGATGCTGTTCTTATCGAATGATTCGAGCTTAGAGACCAGCAGTTGGAAGCCATCAGCGTCGTTTGTGAATTTGAACGGCTCAAGAAGTATTTCACCGTCGGAAGAAATCGCAGCGGCGAAATGGTTGAGTTTGGCAATATCAATGCCTACATAAATTTTCATGAGGTTGTACCTCCCTTTCCTAAAGTCTGATACCATGATGTCCACCATCGATTATCATCGTAGACTTGATAGAAATAAGTACTCTGAGTGAAAAACACTCCGGCAACATCCAGCTGATAAACAATTCAGATAAAGGTAGCGGCAATACACTCCAGTTGAGTAGTCAAGCTACAGGGAAAAATCAAAAGTCCATAGTATCTGAATTGTATTGAACCACGATATTAAAAGAAAGGGAACGTGTGATAATTAACTTCCTAATTATCATACAAGTTATAAAAATGAGAAAAATGATGGATTTAAACAACAAAACAATCTTAGTAACAGGAGCTGCGGGGTTTATCGGATCGAATCTGGTTCTGGAGCTGATGAAGAAGGTGTCACCGGTGACTATCATCGGTATTGACAACATGAATGACTATTATGATGTCAGCATCAAGGAGTGGAGACTCGCGACCATTGAGGAGCTTGCTAAGGAGAGAACGGATGCGTCCTGGACCTTTGTGAAGGGTTCGATTGCGGATAAAACGCTGATTGATAAGGTGTTTGCAGATTTTTCACCGGATATCGTTGTGAATCTTGCTGCGCAGGCTGGTGTTCGTTATTCCATTACGAATCCGGATGCGTATATTGAGGCGAATCTGATTGGCTTCTACAATATTCTTGAGGCCTGCCGTCATTCCTATGATAACGGTGCAAAAGGCGTGGAGCATCTGGTATATGCGTCTTCATCTTCCGTGTATGGCACCAATAAGAAGGTTCCGTATTCTACGGATGATAAGGTGGACAATCCGGTGTCCTTATATGCTGCCACCAAGAAGTCCAATGAGCTGATGGCGCATGCGTACAGCAAGCTTTACAATATTCCTTCCACCGGACTTCGCTTCTTTACGGTTTATGGTCCTGCGGGCAGACCGGATATGGCGTACTTTGGCTTCACCAATAAGCTGCTGAAGGGCGAGACGATTCAGATTTTCAATTATGGCAATTGCAAGCGTGATTTCACTTATGTGGATGATATCGTTGAGGGTGTGAAGCGTGTAATGCAGGCTCCGCCTGAGAAGAAGGATGGTGAGGATGGACTTCCGATTCCACCATATGCGGTTTACAACATTGGTAACAGCAATCCGGAGAATCTGCTGGAGTTCGTTGATATTCTGCAGCAGGAGCTGATTCGCGCGGGTGTGCTGCCGGAGGATTATGATTTCGAGGCGCACAAGGAGCTTGTTGCGATGCAGCCGGGGGATGTGCCGGTGACCTATGCGGATACGACACCGCTGGAGAGAGACTTCGGGTTTAAGCCGGGGACAAGTCTGAGAGAGGGACTGCGTAGGTTTGCGGAGTGGTATAAGGAGTTTTATCAGGTGTAGAAATGATTTGACACGTTAATTTGCGAAAGTGCACGCTTCAAATAATATCCCAGAACAACTGATGTTGCGGTTGTTCTGGGATATTTGTATTTCTGGGTTAGTCGCGCTGGAACAGGTCGCGGGTATATACTTTGTCTTTTACATCATCCAGGCAGGAGTCATAGCGGTTTGCGATGATACTGTGGCTGATCTTCTTGAATTCATCAAGGTCATTGATAACCTTGGAGCCGAAGAAGGTTGTTCCGTTTTCCAGGGTTGGCTCGTAGATTACTACGGTTGCACCCTTGGCTTTGATTCTCTTCATTACGCCCTGAATACTGCTCTGGCGGAAGTTATCGCTGTTGCTCTTCATGGTCAGACGATATACACCAACAACTACTTCTTTTTCCATGGAAGGATCCCAACTGCTGTTTGCTTCATATGCACCGGCGAGCTCTAACACACGATCCGCAATAAAGTCTTTTCTTGTGCGGTTACTCTCTACGATGGCAGTCATCATGTTCTGTGGCACGTCATCATAGTTGGCAAGAAGCTGCTTGGTGTCCTTTGGCAGGCAGTAGCCGCCGTAGCCGAAGCTTGGGTTGTTGTAATGTGTGCCGATTCGTGGGTCGAGACACACGCCGTCGATAATGTCCTGTGTATTCAGGTCTTTCATCTCTGCATAGGTATCCAGCTCATTGAAGTAGGATACGCGCAGTGCAAGGTAGGTGTTCGCGAAAAGTTTTACTGCCTCTGCTTCTGTGAATCCCATGAAAAGTGTGTCGATGTTCTCTTTGAGCGCGCCTTCCTGAAGGAGAGCTGCGAAGGTGTGAGAAGCTTTTACAAGTTTTTCATCAGATTCGTCTGTGGATACGATGATACGGCTCGGATAGAGGTTATCGTATAATGCCTTGGATTCTCTTAAAAATTCCGGGCTGAAAATGATGTTTTTGGTGTTGTATTTCTCGCGAACGCTTGCGGTGTAGCCTACCGGAATCGTGGATTTGATGACCATGATGGCGTCCGGGTTCACCTTCAGGACTAATTCAATCACTGCTTCTACCGCTGAGGTATCGAAGTAGTTCTTCTTGCTATCGTAGTTGGTCGGCGCTGCGATAACTACGAAATCAGCATCCTTGTAGGCTGCTTCTCCATCTAAGGTTGCAGTCAGATCTAAGTCTTTTTCCGCTAAGTATTTCTCAATATAATCGTCCTGAATCGGGGACTTCTTATTGTTGATGAGGTCCACCTTCTCCTGAATGATGTCAACTGCAGTTACGTGGTTGTGCTGTGCCAGCAGGGTTGCGATGGACAGTCCAACGTAGCCGGTTCCTGCGACTGCGATGTTGAGCGGAGAGCATTTCTCCAATGCTTTGGTGGTGTGCTCATTTACGAATAATGACACCGGTTCGAAGTCCAATACTTCGCCTAACTTCTCAAGCTGCTCGATGGATGGGATGTAATCCTGTGTCTCCAGGCGGCTTACCATGGCGCGGTTGATACCGGTCAGATCAGAAAGCTGCTGCTGGGAGAGTTTCTTTGCTTTTCTTGCATCTACTACTTGCTTGGCAAGAAGGGATGGGGATAATTTCTTCATTTGCGTGAGGTCCTTTCTTATATATTCTGTACTTGTTACATTAAATGTTATTTATAACGTCAATAATGGCACTTTGGGCGTTTGTTTAAAACATAGCTATGATAGCAGATGTGGGGGCGGAATGCAATAGATAGTTGGAAAAAGAATGGAAAATAATTGAGATTGGATGTCTGATATGCGGTTTGTGTTGTTTACAATAACAAACACTGCCTTTCTTGGGTGATGTGGCGTGTTATTCGAGGGGAGAGTGAAGCTGGAGTATTTGAGTAATTCAATTTCCATTCATTATTTGTCGGAGATGATTCTGGTAAGGCTAATGTGTCTGGCCAATTTCAAGTTCCTTTGATGGATTGGTGGGAAAGCTAAATCTAAAAAATAGCTGACATTTGACGCTCTTTTTAAGATAGGATATACTTGATTTGACAAATTTGAAAATATTTGATATAATACGAAACTTTGAAGGAAAAATTATGGCAAAAAAGAAAGTTTATGCAGTGAGAAAAGGGATGATCTCTCGGAATTCTGATTGATCATGCCAGCGAAATTCTGGCATTGAACTTTGACAAGTAAATATTATTCGGAATAGAAAAAATGGGTACAAAAAATAGACATAGGACTGTTGCTATGCCAAAAAATGAGGTATGATATCTGTAGGATTATGCTACGTTCAAAATTAACTTTCTTAGGGTGGATTCAAACGGCAAATCCCATGCATCCAGATGCTGTAACATCAGGATGTGATAGAGGCGGCAGTACCACATCTTAGTAGAGCGGTGTCTGCCGCTTTCTAATTTGAAGTCTATTTTCTCACGCTTGTTTGAGCGTTCAGCAGAAGTTCTTGCATTGTACTCACTTTTCCATTGCTCGCTGTCACGTGGAGGGATATTTATAAGACGCGGATTGTCTTTCATTGCAAGATGGACAGTTCTTCCATATTTTGAATCAGAGCATGGGGATTCACAGGAGCACCCGTGTTTTCTGCTGGCAAGAGGACACCGGAATTTTATCCGTGCTTTTGAAATTTCAACGCCATCATGATTCATTTTCCTTCCCGCTTTACAGACAGGAATGCCATCTTCACCGATGGTAAAGTCATCTTTGTATTTTTCTTTGATGCCCCGTTTTTCATTTAAATCAATAAATGAGGTGATCCAATTCCGCTTGCAATAAATGGCATCATGAGCAGAATCAAGAAGAAGTTTTTCCACATGAAAATCAGGAAGAAAACTTTGCATACGGAAAAAGGCATTAAGGAATCCATGGGAGTCGTGCATGGAAGCAGGATGAAGCAGTGGAAAAACAGGGAGATCCCTTTCTGAATCAGAAGCAACGTAAGTCCTCAATTGCGAGTACCACAACAAAGCAAAACCCTGCATTACTGCAGG
>CAJMSZ010000078.1 GCA_905216215.1 uncultured bacterium
CTGTGTGCGCCCTAAGCTCCCCAGAGCATTAGCTATTGATGAATTTAAGGGAAATGCTGATACAGGAAAATATCAATGCATCTTAGTTGACCCGGAAAAAAGCAAGATACTCGATATCCTTCCTGACCGGCGTTATGATCATCTGGCAGCATATTTTCATGATATCCCAAGGGATGAACGTCATCGGGTAAAATTTTTCGTATGGGATATGTGGCGTCCTTATGTTGAACTTGCAAAGATATATTTTCCAAATGCACAGATCATCGTCGATAAATATCACTTTGCCCGTCAAGTATCCTGGGCTATGGAAAACGTTCGGAAAAGACTTCAGAAGACAATGCCGGCAGCTCTCAGAAAATACTATAAACGGAGCCGCCATCTTATCCTTACCCGTTATCATAAACTGAAAGGCGAGCGCAAAAAAGCCTGCGACCTGATGTGGTATAAAAAAGTTGACAGCTTGTTCTCAAGGATTTCATAATAAAACCAAGAGAATAAGGAGGTATTCAAAGTGGCACGTAAATATGACTATGAATACAAAGTACAGGCAGTAAAACTGGCTAAAGAAATCGGCGGCGCTAAAGCTGCTAAGGAATTAGGAGTCCCCGAAGGAACCATTCATACATGGCTGAAAGCCGTAAGATCCGGCAAACTGGATATCGGAGAAGGCTCCCATACCCCTGCCAGCGCGATGAGCCTGTCAGAAGAGATTACCATGCTGCGTAAGCGGGTTAAGCAGCAGGATAAAGAAATCCGACGTCTGAAGGAAGAAAACGAATTTTTGGAGGAAGCCAGCGCTTTTTTCGCCGCCAGCCGTCGGAAGTCAGCAAAAACCAGAGAATGATCTTTCTGGCTTTGAAAACAGAGGACGGCAGGATTACCGGGAAAATCGCATTTTATTGCCGGATGCTTGGGATTAGCCGGCAAGGCTTCTATAAATACCTTGCTAACAAAAACCGTCCTTGGAAGTATCAGGATCTGGCAGATGTCATGAAAGAAATCGTCAGTGAGGACGAATGTAACGATACTTACGGACGGATCCGGATGTATCAGGCACTGCTCTTGAAACAGCCGGAGGGAGTACATATTCCCAGTGAGCGAACCGTATACCGGGTTATGGATCAGATCGGCCTGAGCCATCGGCCAAAGAGAAAGCCGAATGGACTCACAAGGGCAGACCGGGATGCCATGAAATCGGATGATCTGCTGAAACGGGATTTCCATTCAGATGCCCCATTGGAAAAATGTATTACAGATATCACGGAGATCCCGGCGTCCAACGGGAAACTGTATGTATCTGCAATTTTCGACTGCTTTGATCTTAGCGTTCTTGGTCTGGCAATGGAAACAAGCATGAAAGCGGAGCTGTGTATCCATACACCGGAAAATGCTCTGACTGCTTATCCCACACTGGAAGGAGCTGTCATCCACAGTGACCGTGGAACGCAGTATACCAGCGAGGCCTACCGCCAGACCATCCGTAAACACCACATCCAGCAAAGCATGAACAGTGCCGGAGGACGCTGTCATGATAATGCACGCTGTGAGAGTATGTGGGCCAGAATGAAGACGGAGCTTCTCTACGGCCGCTATGACACAAAACAGATGACAGTAGAGGAATTAAAGGTACTCATCTGGAGATACTTCCTCAGCTACTGGAATAACCGGAGGATCTGTTCTGCCAATGGCGGGCTTCCTCCTATGCTAAAACGCAACAAGTATTATGAGGCTTTAGAACTGGCGGCATAGTCAGTGATATCTTTGAGAAAAATGTGTCAACTAATCTTGACAATGTCAGACCTGATGCTGATGTATAATGATGACCTGCGTTTGACCCATTTTTTAAAAGAAAGGTGTTTGCTGCTGATATCCTTTATCCGTTTCAAAGGTAGAGCCCCCAGAAGTAATATGCTCCTGAGCTTCCTTCCATCTTGCGTATGACTGACAGTAAGCAGCAAATGCAACCATATCCACCTCTGTAAGAACCCCCATCTGATTCATCAGTTCAGCCAGGCGTTCCCATTCCTCCTTTGCTTCCGGCATTAACCAGTCAGGACAGGTAGGCATTCCCTTTGCCGGAATTGGCTCCTTCGTATTCAAT
Source organism: uncultured bacterium (assembly GCA_905216215.1). Classification (GTDB taxonomy): domain Bacteria; phylum Bacillota; class Clostridia; order Lachnospirales; family Lachnospiraceae; genus Allocoprococcus. The sequence continues at coordinate 2,102 of CAJMSZ010000078.1, forward strand.
TTTCTTTTTCCAGGATTTCCTTCCAGCTTCTTAACCGCTGTAGGTTTTGGCTTTCTTCCTGTCATCGGAATCCTCTCCTCCCCTAATTCTTTCCAAAATAAAAGGACCATGTATCTCTACACGATCCCTATTACTAATTCTATGTATTTACATCCAGCTTTTTGTTTCTTTACTCCATGTCTGCTCAAAGGAATTATCGTTATGAATTGAATCCACGATGGGCAACAATAATTCTTTTAGTAGTTGCATAGTTTCTTCAAAGTCAACTTTCACCAGTGCTTTCTTCTTTTTGATAAAGGCTCTCCATCTTCCCTGCCTTATCTCATCCTTGGTAAAATCATCATCAAAAGCTGCAATATCATCAAAATCGGTACCTCGATGGGTAAAAGTCTCTACAATTGCATTCTTCAATTCCACACCATTAAGATCATATCTGTCAGCCAAAACATAGATATCATAAAAATCCTTATATCTACCATTTGCAAGGCCCAGAGAAACAAAAGCCTCAAACTTTTCTGCTATGACGGAATAAATCGAATAGGCATATACCTCCGGAACCTCCATATCCAGCAGAACCGGGAACTCCATTTTCATTCTTTCTGGATACACCACATCACCAAAACCAATATCTATTGATACCGGAACCTTGGTTCTGTCCAGATATCCCATGATAGATACATTTACTCCGTGATACTCCTTGAATTCAGTTATATTGATAACCTCAAGCGTATTCAGATCAAATCGTAACGCATCATCGCACTCTATAGAAAAAATGTCATTAAATACTTTCTTCATTTCTTCAGCATCATTTGGAATACGCTGTGCCAAAAGATCAATATCCATTGTTGCACGGGCATACTCTCCATCAAATAGTGCATACAAGAAAATACCGCCCTTTAGTGTAAATCTCTCCACATAATTTGAAACAGATAATCTATATATTGTTCTCTCCAAACCATATGTGACCAGCTTATCCTGCATAGTCTTTCCATCTTCTATCGCCTGTTTCTTTAATCTGTCCTTTACAGATATAGCATTTGTCATACCAGCACCTCCAGATACTTTTTCATTACATCCCCACATTTGAGCAGCTCCGCATATCTGATTAGCTTATTCAGATTACGGTCACTCCGATGCAGATAGGTTGTAAGAACTTCCTTGGTTTCCTCAATTCCAATTTTTTCCCTGTAGAAAACGATATCCACAACAGTTTTCTCAATATCATATATACGAAATCTGTTATTTCCATCCTCTACGGTCACGATACCAACATCAAATCGGTCATCTGTAAAATAGCATACATTCAGTTCCGGCCAATCCGGTAGTGTTGATACCTTTGCTTTTCTCGGAATTGCTACATCAATGGCATCTGGACGATAAGTAGACAGATTATAATACACGGCTGCACTTAGCAGACAAACCACTCCGTCTGGTACAAATGCATAGGCATAGTAGAAATCCGATCCCTCACCATCAAAATTTGCATTTTCATAATATTTCTTATTCAGTTTTATTAGGATCCCCTGGTCAACCATCTGATTAATTTTATAATATGAAAAACCTTTATCTTTCAGTTCTTGAACCGAAAAAATCATCTGGTCATCGGAAATCTGTGCCGTCTTTGTCATCTTTCTCACCTCAATTCCAGTATATCCAAATTCGTGAAAATTATTTAAATAATTTTCGGCACTTTATTGTTTTGCCGAATTTCATTTAAATTATAGTAATCATTTCATGATTTGTCAATGGATTTTCAGTGAGCTACCCCCATATTCAATTTTGCGACTGTACGCGCAACACCCACCCGCCGTTCTATAGGAGATAAGTCTGTAGAGATTTTGATAGCCCCTACCTCGTCCTCTTCCCACGAAGCTGGCGTCGTGGGAGCCCTTATCCCCATCGATCTCCACGCTTCGCATGTATCTGTGAATGACAGGACTTACACAACGCAATCAGATTGCTTTTATCATGAGTTCCACCCTCACTCAGCGGTAACTTGTGATGGATCTCCTCTGTCGGAACCAGAACTCCTTTGGCGTAACACTGCTCACAGAATGGATGCTCTGCAACATACTTGTCACGGATCCGCTTCCATGCACGGCCGTAACGCCGCTTGGTATCTTTATCCCGGCCGTACTTTTCATTGTTCTTTGTTTCATTGTTCTATGTTCATTGCAGGGAACCTTCAATTACGGTTCGCACCTCATCCACGGATCTGACAAGCACCGGACGCTCTCCGCTTTGTACTGAACCACTGTTATCTCCAAAGTCATAGTAGAATAAATCCC
>CAJMSZ010000079.1 GCA_905216215.1 uncultured bacterium
AGAGGGTGGGATTCGAACCCACGCGCCCTCTCGGACAAACGGTTTTCAAGACCGCCTCGTTATGACCACTTCGATACCTCTGCATCTATGAAATTATCATCCGCATCTCACGGACAATTAAGATGATACCACAAAGCATTTGTGTTTGTCAACACTTTTTTTATTTTTTTCTTTTCTTCACAAAACTCTCCGCTACAAACAAATCTTCTGGCGTTGTAATCTTGATATTCTCGTACGAACCTTCCACAAGTTTGACCGGATGCGATAACATTTGTTCCACCACCATGGCATCATCCGTCACTCGAATTTGCGGCTGTTCCATTAATTTAAAATACGCCTTCTGTATGAGTGAAGTTCGAAACACCTGCGGAGTCTGAATCAACCACAGTGTACGTCTGTCCGGCGTTGCCTTGGCGAAGTTTTCCTCATCCACTACTTTAATTGTATCTTTCACAGGCATTCCCACCACGCATGCCCCCTGCTCCGTTGCAGCACAATAAGCGCGTCGAATCATTTCTTCATCCACAAATGGTCTGGCTCCATCATGAATAAACACAATTCCTTCTGTCGATGCTCCAGCCACACTTTTTTGTTCTTCCATATATTTCAACGCCTGATACACAGACTCGTATCGTTCTTTTCCTCCTGATATCACATCTGTCACTTTCGTCAAATGGTATTTTTCTATGATCTCGGAACGGCAAAAAGACTCTTGCCCCTGACCTACGACCAAAATAATATCATCAATATATTTCGACCGTTCAAATGCGTGCAAAGCATAGTAAAGTACAGGTTTACCATCCAGCTCTAAATACTGCTTTTGTACCTTTGTTCCCATGCGACGTCCCTGACCTGCAGCAAGAACAATGCCGGTACATCCTTTCTTTTCCACGATTTTCAGTCACTCCTTATTTGCAGACATTCATATTTCTCTTAATTTCATCTTTCACCCAGTTTCAAATTCGGAACTGCATTCAAATCCCAGCCATGGCGTGTACCGGCCATATATTCGTAATACGCCGCTACTCCTATCATAGCTGCATTGTCTGTACAATAAATCGGAGAAGGATAATAAAATTCAATTTCATTCTTCTCACAAGCTTCCTTCATAGCTGCACGTAACGTACTGTTTGACGCTACACCACCTGCAATTGCCAGCTTATTCAGCCCATATTTCTTGACACCATGGATAGCATTTTCAACCAGAACATCGGTAACTGCTTTCTGGAAGGAAGCCGCAATATCTGCACAATTATATTCGATGCCTTTCATCTGACAACCATTGATATAATTCAGTACTGCTGATTTCACGCCGCTAAAACTAAAATCATATTCAGAGTCTGCGATGTGTGCACGTGGAAATACAATTGCCTCTGGATTTCCCTCCTTTGAAAGTTTGTCAATCTTAGGTCCTCCCGGATATCCAAGACCTATTGCGCGTGCGACCTTATCAAACGCTTCTCCCGCAGCGTCATCTCTGGTTCTGCCAAGAATTTCGTATTTTCCATAATCCTGTACACACACCAGATGAGTATGTCCTCCTGACACTACAAGGCACAAAAATGGGGGCTCCAGTTCTTTATTTTCAATATAATTGGCAGAAATATGTCCTTCAATATGATGAACCCCAACCAATGGAAGTTTCTTCGCGTAAGCAATTGCTTTTGCCTCTGCGACACCTACCAGCAGCGCGCCAACCAGACCCGGACCATATGTAACACCAATTGCATCAATATCATCCAAGGTCACCTCTGCTTTTGCCAATGCTTCTTCTATTACCTGATTAATTTTTTCAATATGTTTTCTGGACGCAATCTCAGGAACAACACCACCATACAAAGTATGCAGTGCAATCTGGGAATATATCACATTAGACAGCACTTCACGACCGTTTTTCACAATCGAAGCTGCTGTTTCGTCACAGGAACTTTCAATTGCTAAGATTAATATATCCTGTTCTTTCTCCGCTTTCATTCTACTCTCTTCTTTCTAAAATCTATTGCTTTCCTCACCTTATTCCGGGAAATTCAGTTCTGCCGTCATTCGGTCTTTTCCAGCCTTCGCATACGGGAATATTTCCCTTACTTCATCCATAAATTCTTCCGGATGTGTCAGAGACGGACTGTAATGAGTAAGCCACATTTCCTTCACATTGGCTGCTTTTGCAATCCGCGCTGCCTCATAAAAGGTCATATGCTTATACTCTACCGCCTTTGCGACTTTTTCTTTTTCTCCATACATACCTTCACAAATAAATAAATCCGAATCAGTCGCATGTTCTCTGATGGAATCCGTTGGTCTGGTATCTGTACAATAAGTCAGTTTGATTCCTCGTCTCGGTGGTCCAAGGACCATATCCGGGGTCAGCATTTTCCCGTTATATTCCATGTTTTCCCCTTTTTGCAGATACCTCCAGTATTCTTTCGGTATTCCCTGTTCCATAGCTCTTTGCACATCGAACTTTCCAGCACGATCTATTTCTATCGTATAACCATAGCAGGTCACATTGTGTTTAACTTTAAACGCAGTCACACGATAACCATTTATTTCAAAAACCTGCTCCGGTTCTGTAATCTCAATAAATTTCAGTTCAAAAGGAAGTTCTGGAGCAATAACACGAAGTGAATTTACCACCCGTTCCAGTCCCTTGGGTCCAATTAAAGTAAGGGGTTCCCTGCGGTCCGCATTACCCATAGTCAAAAGCAGGCCCGGGAGCCCACTAATATGGTCTCCATGAAAATGTGTGAAACATATCACATCTATAGGTTTAAAACTCCAGCCTTTTTCCTTCATGGCAATCTGAGTTCCCTCTCCACAGTCTATCAGCAGCTGACTCCCATTAAATCTTGTCATCAGCGCAGTCAGCCACCGATATGGAAGTGGCATCATTCCACCAGTTCCAAGCAAACATACATCTAACATCCTGTCTCCTCTTCTTTTTCCAATGGAATCGCAAAAGACGCTACAAGCTTATCATAGCAGGCTTCACAAAGGTCAAATCTGTGAACTTCATTGTCCTTTCCAGAAAAATAGCCCCATCTTTTTTCCACCGTCAGTACCTCTTCTTCCGGCATTCCATTTACAACTTTAATTTCTTTTTTGCACATATTGCAGACAATTTTCTCTGTCCGCTTTTCTCTTTTTTCACATGTCTTATACTGGCGCATACAATTTCCTCCTGCGTGTTCTTCACTTGCTACGCCAAAATTATATCCTGAACAAACCACAATTTCTAGTGGAAACTCTTTCATATTTATACGAAATCTTCCATTGTTTGATAAAAGCTTTTCTTAGTTAAACCTTACACTTTTTCCAGGTCCAGACTCATCAGGATTGCATTTTCCGGATGCGTCCCTCTATAGTAATCCTTACGGATTCCATCTCTGACAAAACCATTTTTTTCGTAAAAACTGATTGCAGGCAAATTACTTTCCCTTACATCCAACAAAATCCTGATAATATTCTTTTCTCTGCAAATCTGAAGCAAATGCGAAAAAAGGGATTGTCCAATCCCCTTTCTTCTTACTTTCTGATCCACAGCTATCCTCGCAATCTCACATTCATCCATCACACTATAGCAAAGGTAATATCCCAGCGTTCTTCCATCCTCCTGTGCAATTGCACAAATCGACTGTTGCTGTTTTACCGTACTTTCAATTGCTTTCAGGCTCCATGCATCAGAAAACACCATCGATTCCAATTCTGAAATATCACAGATGGCTCCTTTGTTTTCCGCGTTCAGTTCTTCTACACACAGCATGCTAATGACTCCTATGCATTTTTTATTTTTTCTGCCTGTTCCCGCTCTGCACGTTCCCGTTCTGCCTGGGACACACGAAGATAATCCGGCTTATGTTCCGCTGCCGTTTCCATTTTCCCATCATGATAATATTGTATAGCAAGCGTGCCTACTGCGGCTGCCCTCTGGCAATTCATATGAGCCGGTGCAAACGAAATATCAAAATCTTTTAACAAATTCTCTTTCAGATTCTTCTGATGAACCGGAACACCATCTCCAAGAAACACAATTCCTTTGTCCTTTCCATATTCCCGTAGCTTCTCTGCGAGCTCCTCTATTCCAATTGCCATCTGTTCTTCCAGAATGTTCATCCGGCTTCCACAAAATGCATAAATTCCCGTATATACTTGATTTCTTCTTGCATCCATAATCGGGCACACAATCCGGTCTGAGTAGCACAGATTGTATGCCAGACCATCTACTGTTGGTATATGAATCAGTGGTTTGTTAAGGGCAAGTCCCAGTCCTTTTGCTGTGGCCGAGCCAATGCGAAGTCC
>CAJMSZ010000080.1 GCA_905216215.1 uncultured bacterium
TCAATCATTGCTCCCACCTGTTCACGGGTCAAACCCTGTTTTTTACGGGCTTCTTTTATGGCAAGCCCCAAAGCCCTGAAATCATATTTATCTTCTTTTTTACGCATAATACACCACCTCTGTACATTTTACTGTTCCTGTTATAATAGTGACAGGTATAGAAAAACGTATTGTACAGTTGTACAGTTCCTATTATGTGTACCAAAGATAAAACTATGCTGCTGAAACGGAAATAAAAAAAACCGTTATTTGGCAGTACACTTTTCTTGCGTCAAAATCACATAAGCCTTTCCAGACGACGGTTTAATAAAAGCCGCCGTCTTTCTTTTTTCCAGAACACATGGAGGTTGTATTAAAGTCAGCTTTTTTTAGGCTCCGGCGGCTTACAGGAGGAAGCCGCTATGCAAAATATTTTCTTAAATATATCTACATTCGGTAAACCGTTAAAAAAAGCCATCCACCTACGCTAGAAAAGTCTGACCTGCAATATGGTTTTTCACAATACATAGTAAGAACTATCGAAGCACACAAGCAGAAATATCGTCTGTTTGCGTGCTTTTTTAGTTGGAAGAAAAAGTTTTTAAATTTTTCTTCTCAAAACGCAACTGCACCCCCTGTCCTGTCGGGACTAAGAGCGAAAAGGGGGAAAGAAGCAGAAATTCCTATCAACTCGCTCCCTTTCAAGGCTGGAAAGGGGGTGAGCAATGATGAAGCCATCTGAATTTCAGACAACCATAGAGAACCAGTTTGATTATATCTGTAAAGTCGCTATGGAGGATGAACGCAAAGACTATCTCAAAGCGTTGTCCAGACAGTGTAAACGGGAAACCCTGTTCTGTGATATGGACGATTACACCGTCAATCTGTTTTCTTCCGAAGACACCTATCCCTCCCATTTCCATACTTTTGAAATGGATGGATTTACTGTCCGCATTGAAAACAGCCTATTAGCAGAAGCATTAGAAAATCTGGATGGAAAGAAACGTGACGTTATCCTGAGATATTATTTCCTCGGATTTGACGATACGGAAATTTCAAAAATTCTGGAAGTCAACCGTTCTACCATCCAGAGAAGAAGACACGCCGGACTGGAATTTATCAAAAAATTTATGGAGGAAGAAGCATGACAGCAAAGCACCCTATGATTCCGTTTCCTGTAATTGTAAGGGCTGCGGACGGTGATATTGAAGCAGTCAACCAGATTGTACGCCATTACAGCGGTTTTATTGCCAGCCGTTCCATGCGTCCCATGAAAGACGAATATGGCAATACCCACATGGTTGTAGATGAAACCCTACGCCGCCGGATGGAAACACGTCTGATTGCAAAGATTTTATCTTTTGAAATCAGGGAACCAAAGTAAAAATAACGCTCTCCTGTGGAAGCATGGACAAGCCCATGCTTCCCAGACAGAGCTTGCCAGCCTATTAAAGTGCATTATCACCAGTGCATTTTAACAGGCTGACAAAGCCGGATTGTTCCTTGAAAAAGAAAGCGTCTAATCAACGCAGCATAAAGCAGCCGAATACGTTTCGATAGAAAGAGAGCCGTTGGGCTGGCACGCCGTGACCCACCAAAGGAGGGATGAAACCGGATAGCGATTCCTGCCAGCGTTCCATAAGCAGCTTACCGCAGAGCTGCCGCCATGACCTTTCTATTGTGATAATGATACTTCCGTACAGCCTTAGTCCGTGTGATGATGTAGCACCGCTGGCAAAGGGTACGGCTGGATGAGAACCATGCAGGGGTGAGATTCCCATGAGCTTTAGCGAAAGCTGCTCGGCTTGCTTATATACTATTTTGAATTAGAATTTTTCATTCAAAATCAAATAACTATTCGCAGGAAATACAATCTTAATATTACTTTTGCCACAAAATCTGATATAATATAGACAGATATTGAGGGTTCCATATCTGGTCTATGGAAAGGAGGAACATGATTACAGTAACAAAAAAAGACTTAATAGAACTGGGTTATGGGACTTCATTCGCAGCAGACATCATAAGAGAAGCAAAAAAACTTATGATTTCAAAAGGGCATACCTACTATCAGTCACGCAAACTGGACAGGGTTCCCAGAGAAGCTGTGGAAGAATTGTTAGGGATTACTTTTACTGATAAATCAAACTGATTGTACTTCTTGCACATTTATGTAAGGAGTGAAATCATGGCAAAAGACCCTATTAAGAAAGCAGAAAACGGAACTTATTATTTTAGAGCAAACTTAGGTTTCCACCCGATTACCGGAAAACAGATTCAGAAATACAAAAGCGGATTCAAGACAAAAAAGGAAGCCAGAGAAGCATATTCAAAGCTTATGCTTACATCCACAGAGGAATTGACAGAAAAGAAACAGCAGCTATCCTTTCAGCAGTTCATTGAAGAGACTTACCTACCTTGGTATAAAACACAGGTAAAGGAAAGTACCTATCTGAACCGCCGTTCTACCATTCAGAAACATTTTTCATACTTTTACAAAATGACGGTGGATGAGATAGAACCCATTAACGTCCAAAACTGGCAGCTTGAACTCGCAAAAGAATTTAGTCCAAACTATATCCGTATTGTACAGGGTATGCTCTCCATTGCCTTTGACAGAGCAGTTGTTCTCGGTCTTGCAAAGAAAAATCCGTCACGAATGATAGGAAACATCAAGAGCAAGAAAACAAAAGTGGATTTTTGGACACTGGATGAATTTCAAAAGGTAATTTCCCTACTCTACAAGGGCGATTATTACGAACATTACCTTTTCATTTCATACTGGCTCCTGTTTATGACTGGAATGAGAATCGGAGAAGCCGCAGCCCTGCAATGGTCGGACATCAACTTTGAAACCGGACTTTTAAGTATAACAAAAACGCTGTACTATAAAACAATGGACGAATACAAATTTGTGGAGCCAAAGACACAAGCCAGTATTCGCACTATCTATATTGACACAGATACCATTAAAGAATTAAAAGCATGGCAGGAAGTACAGCAAAAGGTTTTAAAGGACTGTGACCTTGTACTAAGCTATAATGGGATTCCCACCAGTAAGCACACCCTCCCACGGGCATTAGAAAAACTTGCTGGATTGGCAGGCGTACACCGTATCAAAATTCATGCACTCAGACATTCCCATGCTTCCCTGCTCATCAGTATGGGAGAAAATCCTTTATTGATTAAAGAACGTCTGGGGCATGAAAAGATACAGACCACGTTAGGAACCTATGGACATTTATATCCCAACACCAACGTGGAAGTTGCCAAAAAATTAACTGGCGTTCTCACTTATACTCCGGCAACAACCAGTGTTGCCGATTACACCAGCAATCAGCATACAGCAATCTATCACAGAGCAGTTGAATAAAAAAATGCAATCAAAATGCAATTCTAAAAGAAAAGAGCCTCAAAACCCTTGAAAATAAAGGCTTTGAAGCTCTGCTCCAACTATTCAAACTCAATCGTTGCTGGTGGTTTTCCAGTGCAGTCATACATGACACGATTGATGTGTTTTACTTCATTTACAATTCTGCTTGTTGTTTTTCCGATTACATCCCACGGAATTTCTGCGCTTTCTGCTGTCATGAAATCAGTCGTTGTTACCGCACGCAGTGCAATTGCGTAATCATAAGTTCTTTCATCCCCCATAACACCTACAGAACGCATATTAGTAAGCGCTGCAAAATACTGTCCGATTTCTTTATCTAACCCGGCATTTGCGATTTCTTCACGCCAGATTGCATCTGCATCCTGTACCATTTTCACTTTCTCAGCGGTAACTTCACCGATAATACGAATTCCAAGACCCGGACCTGGGAATGGCTGGCGGAATACAAGATATTCCGGAATACCAAGTTCCAGACCTGCTTTACGAACTTCATCTTTGAATAAATCACGAAGTGGTTCAATAATTTCCTTAAAATCTACATATTCCGGAAGACCACCTACATTGTGATGAGATTTAATAACAGTAGATTCGCCACCTACACCACTTTCTACTACGTCCGGATAAATTGTTCCCTGTACTAAGAAATCAACAGTTCCGATTTTCTTTGCTTCTTCTTCGAATACACGAATAAATTCTTCACCGATGATTTTACGTTTTTTCTCTGGTTCTTCTACACCTTTTAATTTACCATAGAAACGTTCCTGAGCATTGACACGGATAAAGTTTAAGTTGTAAGGTCCTGTCGGTCCAAATACAGCTTCTACTTCATCTCCTTCATTTTTACGAAGCAGACCATGATCTACAAA
>CAJMSZ010000081.1 GCA_905216215.1 uncultured bacterium
TGCCTCATAAATAGCTTTTTTGGTACTTTTGAAAAAACTCAATTACAAATCGAACTTTTTCTCGAACATCTAGCTAAATGGCATTGCTTTTTTTTCAGTTTTACAATGACTTATGCATACCCTTGAACAGTAACAGGCAATCGTATGGATCATTTTTTTTACATCCAGTGGTTTGGCCAGATGTGCGTTCATACCACAGTCCAGTGCATGGCGTACATCCTCTGCAAAAGCATTAGCGGTCAGTGCGATGATGGGAATGGAAGAAGCATCCATCCTGTCAAGCTTCCGGATCTGGCGTGTGGCCTCGTATCCGTCCATCAGAGGCATCATAATATCCATAAGTATCACATCAAATGTCCCCTCGGGGTGAAGGGAGAAAAGTTTTACAGCTTCCCTGCCATTGGATACTGCAGTTACCACAGCACCTTCCTCTTCAAGGAGTACCTGTGCCACTTCTCTGTTTATTTCATTATCCTCTGCCAACAGGATCTTTATGCCCTGAATGGAGTTTCGCTCAGATTCTGGCTCAGAAGAGATATCCGTTTCTTCTGCCTCTTCAAATGGCAAAGTGATCACAAAAGTACTTCCGATACCCGGAGTACTGGAAATCTCAATGGTACCACCCATCTGTTCAAATAGCGCTTTGGCAATGCTCATACCCAGTCCGGTGCCATGATATACACTTCGGGCATCCATATTCTCCTGAGTAAAGGGTTCAAAGATCTTCTCCAGATATTCTTTGCTGATGCCGATTCCCGTATCAGAGATCGTCCATCTGCAGACCAGCTTATGATCATGGGAAGGGAGAGCATGGATCTCCGTATGGATTGCCCCATTTTCTCTGTTGTATTTGATACAGTTACTGTAAATATTCATCATGGCACGACGGAGGTGCAGAGGGCTGCCGTATACAAAGGGATGTTCGTATATCTCCGGTGCGATATGAACGGTGAAATCAATGCCGTTTTTCTGTGCCTGCATATCAATCAGCATCTGTGTCTCTTTTTCATATCTGATCAAATCAAAAGGTTCATGGTTGAGTACAAGTCCGCCCTCCTCGATCTTGGACATATCCAGTACATCATTGATAAGAGAGAGCAGATGACTGGCTGAAATGAATGCTTTTTCACGATTACTTTTCAGGAATCCGATATCATTTTCGTGCTTTTTATCAATTTCCAGCAGACCAATGATCCCATTCAACGGCGTACGCATATCGTGGGACATACGGGAAAGAAAATTGGATTTCTCTGCATTGGCACGTTCGGCAGTATCAAGAGCTTCTTTGAGAAGCTTCTGGTGTCTGATTTCTGATTCCACCACATCGTCCACATTCAAAAATCCCAGAACAATGATACCGGAGTCTTCGTTTTTGATAAAGCGGAACTGATAGTAATGGATACCATCTCTGTCATTTATCCGGTAATTCCCCTTGTATTCGGACTGACCGGACAAAACACTCATTACATTATCCAGTTCCAGTGATTCTTCCAGCATTGTACGGTCATCCGGATATACACGCTGCCGGATATAGTCTGAGAGGAAAAGATCATAGGGGTATGTATTGTTGTGTTTTTTGTCCGGAGCAGGGACATCGCGGTCTTCCTGCTTGATCACAGAGAGAGTTTTTTCTCTGGGATTGATCAGGTATACGTTCAGGTAGTTGCTGCTCAGTGTCTGGACAATACTTACCTGTGTCTCATAGGCTTCCTGTGTTCTGGTGACATCCTCACCGTAGAGGATTGCTTCCAGATGGTTATTGGAAGGATTGAGCAGCAGTCTTGTCATATATTTGGAAAGCCTGGTTATATTGTCATCGTAGAGACAGCGGGAAACTCTGGTGACCTCTACCTGACCGTCCTCGTAGCTTTTCATCAGGGAACTGCGGCAAAATGCGTTGATGAAATCGTTTCTGTCCTTTAATACCGGTATAAAAACAGCAATCTCTGCAATAAAATGGTCAATAGAAGCGTCAGCATCTATCTTATAGGCCAGGGCAGAAGTGCCTCCGATCTTCAGAATCTTATCATCTGTAAGGTCGAGATGAAAGTAGCCGGCAGCATGGGTAATGGATGCCAGAAGAGAGTGGAGCTGATTTTCATAGATTTTGCGTGCTGTCACATCATTGTCTTCACAGGCCACTGCAATTACGAAATCCCGATAGTCATCGGCGTTTCCGTTTCTGGCAATGAGCAGATAATAGTAATGGACAGTATCTGTGACAACCCTGAAATGGAATTTGAAAGAGGCTTCCTGAGAAAGTCTTTCCAGCAGGGTTTCATAATTCAGGTGTCTGGACACATAGGAACGCTCATCCGGATGAATATATTTCTGGATGAGAAAATTAAATGACAGATTATAGTCTGCATTATCTTTAATATCCGCAAAAGCATCAGTAAATCTGGAACGATATACGGAGATTTTCCCGGTTTCCCGGTTTACGCCATAAACAGACATGTAGTCAGAAGCAAGCAGGTTGATGGCACCCAGCAGACGGAGAGAGTTCTCACCTGTGGGAATAGACTTTGACAGGCTTTCTCCTTCGGCTACTGTGCTGAATACAAGTGCATGTCCTCTGCTACCGTCGGGCTGTACAGTCTCTACTGCATCAACTGTCTCATAAATATGACGGATCGGATCCAGGTAGGTCTTTGGCCCCTGTATCCCCAGTGCTACAGGGCAGGGCGGGCATGGGGAATCAAGCCCCATAAGTGCCTTATAGCATTTCACTCCCGGCTGGAGATTGGGGTACAGTTGTTTGGCAGTGTCGTTATAGCTTAGGATATTATAGTCTTTGTCTATGCTGTAATATCCGGATGAGTGTGTGTTCATAATTTTATACTCCTGGTGTTTAGTGCTTTAAAGTATACTCTTTTTACCAAAAAATAGCAATGATAATGGACGAATTTTTAAAGGTTGTACAATGTTTCGGTTACTGTTCACTCCGTTCTCAGTAACACGCTTCGCGGGATAGTAGCGTGTGAACAGTAACATCCATAGCTCACACCACACAAAAAAGCTGACAATGTGGCTTACGCAGCTATATTCTTGCTCTTCTATCTATGCCACTATTCTGATAATACAATCGTTTATCTTCATACATTCGTTTTTCTGCTTCAGCAATCAAGGATGATATATTTTTATCTGATGTGTTTCCAACAGAACATCCTATAGAAATGTGATAATATCCTTTTTCAACCTGTTTTCTTATTTGCTCAATTTTCACCCTTATCCTATCTTCCGATTCATCGGTAAGCAAAACGACAAACTCATCACCGCCTATGCGATATGAATTCATTTCACCGAATTCATTCTGTATGGTTTTTCCTACATAGCGGAGCATCTGATCTCCCGCGGCATGTCCTTTTGTATTATTGATTTCATGAAGCCCATTCACATCTACATAAACACTTGCGATTTCACAATTTTCCAGTGATGCATAATCGTGTAACCTTTGCTCATAGGCATTACGATTTCTAAGACCTGTTAACATATCTGTTTCGCTTAATATCGCAACCTTACGGGCAAACTGTAATCTCTGGCATTTCACTTTCATTGCATAGGTACCCAGGATGGTTCCTAAAATACCAAACACTACAACATCAACAATGTCAACAAAAAGCACGGACTTGTCTTTGACCTCTATCGCTGTGAGGATAAAAAGGACAACACCAACGCCAATACCATAAATCATTCGAAAAGGCTTGTCTGTAAAAAGTAACGGCACCGTAAGCAAAAAAGCAACAATAGCAACCGCTTGTTCCTGTGGCTGAGCGATTACGCCTAAGATGTCGGCAAATACATATAGCATGATTTCAAAAGCATACATACAAAAAAGTAATATTGCCGGATTCTTATTTTTGCTTATAGGAGAAGAACAACAAACTGTTTCTGTTCTCCTCCTGCATATCTTTTTGAATCATATCATATTCCTTATCCGAAATATGATATTTCATGAATTTGCCTTTCATCCAATCCATAAGTTTATTCATCGCAAATATCCTTCTTTGTCTTGATTTTTGTTTGTGTTGCTTTTCGCTGGAATTAAAGCGTCAGCCTTCTAAATGTCAAAATTTCGAGGCTCAATCACACTCTCTATTTCCTCGCTGTCTACGCTTAGCAACTGCCATTACTGACAACCACCCAAGACTCGCTACTGGCGGTTGGTTAGACCTTACCAGACAGGCATTCCACC
>CAJMSZ010000082.1 GCA_905216215.1 uncultured bacterium
TTTCCAATTTGGTGCAGGCAGATATTATTGAACCGGTATCCGGTCACGGAAAAGGAAAATATAAATTTAAGAAGTAATTAGAAATTCCAAGGAGCGATGGATATGGATAATAAATTAGAAAAAATCGGTCAAAATAGTTTTATGGATAATTTTGTAAAAAACGATGACATCTTAAATGATATGTGTGGGATTATTGAATCCTCGCAAAAAGCTGCCGAATTGCGGAAGAAGAACTTGGCGGACAGGAGCGTTCTGAGTATGGGCTTCAGGTAGAAGATAGGCTGTAATTTTCAATGAAACAGAAATAGGATTAAAGAAGAAACGATTGAGAAGGACAAAAGTGACGGTATAAAAGCAGAGGCACTTAGAAGGGAGCATAGAATGATGGCAAAGCAAAAGACCTATATCGCAATCGACCTCAAATCATTCTACGCTTCTGTAGAGTGTAAAGAGAGAAGTCGTGACCCTTTGACAACAAATCTTGTGGTTGCAGATAAGAGCAGGACAGAGAAAACTATCTGCCTTGCGGTATCTCCGTCATTAAAAAGTTATGGGATCCCCGGCAGACCACGCTTGTTTGAAGTTGTGCAAAGGGTAAAAGAAGTTAATAACAACCGAAGATGGAAAGCACCAAATCGTACATTTACGGGTTCGTCTTATGACAGTTCAGAATTAAATGCAAATCCAGCTTTGGAGATTGATTATATCGTTGCACCACCTCGTATGGCATATTATCTGGAGTATAGTACCAAGATTTACAATGTTTATTTGAAATACATCGCTCCGGAAGATATTTTCCCTTACTCGATTGATGAAGTATTCATAGATGCGACAAATTATCTGAACACCTATCAGATGACTGCAAGGGAACTTGCCATGACGATGATACAGGATGTTTTGAAAACAACAGGAATCACAGCAACAGCCGGAATCGGCACGAATATGTACTTGTGTAAGATTGCGATGGATATCGTGGCAAAGCATATTGAGCCGGATAAGGACGGTGTGAGAATTGCCGAATTGGATGAAATGTCTTACCGCAGACAGCTATGGAATCATAGACCGCTTACAGATTTCTGGAGAGTTGGTAAAGGCTATGCAAAGAAACTGGAAGAGCATGGACTGTTTACTATGGGAGATATTGCAAGGTGTTCCATCGGAAAGTCGAATGAACTGTATAACGAAGAACTGCTCTATAAGTTGTTTGGTATCAATGCGGAACTGCTAATTGACCATGCTTGGGGATATGAACCTTGTACGATGGAGCAGGTCAAAGCCTATAAGCCGGAAACCAACAGCGTATGCTCAGGACAGGTACTTCACTGCCCGTATGATTTTGATAAGGCGAAGTTAGTTGTAAAAGAGATGACCGACCTTATGGTACTCGATTTAGTAGACAAGGAACTTGTTACTGACCAGATTGTATTGACCATAGGGTATGACATAGAAAATCTGACAGACCCGGACCGAAGCAGAAAATACAAGGGAGATGTCACAATTGACAGATATGGAAGAAGAGTTCCTAAACATGCTCACGGAACAACAAACCTGAAAAGGCAGACCTCATCAACAATGCTGATAACCGATGCTGTGATGGAACTGTATGACAGAATTGTGGATAAAAATCTGCTTATCAGAAGAATTAACATTACAGCGAACAGACTTGTAGACGAGAACTCAGCAAAGAAAGAAGAGAAATATGAGCAGCTTGACCTTTTTACGGATTATAAGGCAAAAGAGCAGGAGCAAGTCAAAGAAGAAGCAGCTTTAGAGCGTGAAAAGCGTATGCAGCATACAATGCTTACGATAAAAAAGAAGTTTGGGAAGAATGCCATCTTGAAAGGAATGAATCTTCAGGAGGGAGCGACAGCCAAAGACCGTAATGAACAGATAGGTGGACACAAGGCATAGAAAAATAAAGTATAAGATTAAGGAAACAAAATATGAGATGGATATATGAACTTTCGTGGCTATGGAAGTCAATAGGAATATTGATTCTAATTGTTGCCATATGTGAGTGGTGTGCAGCTTTGATTTACAAAGGAATGAAGAAGCATTACGGAGTGAAAGCAGCAGTAGGCGTTGTAATCATAGCAGTTATTCTATCTGCCATTTGCATTTTTCTGCTTGCACAGACCCCTATGCCACTGTAATGGAGGACGATTATGGAGAATCAAGACAATCACAAATATGATGATATTATCAATCTGCCGAATCCGACTTCAAAGAAACACCCTCGGATGTCCCTTTATGACAGGGCAGCACAGTTTTCGCCTTTTGCGGCACTTACCGGACACGAAGCAGCTATTAAGGAAACTGCAAGACGGACGGATGAAAAATTAATGCTGAGTGATGAAGTCATAGCAGAATTGAATGAAAAGTTAAATCTGATTGCTGAAACCATCGGCACACAACAAAGAGTTAGCATCACTTATTTCGTACCGGATAATAAAAAAGCTGGAGGAGCATACATTACCTGCTCCGGTTGCGTAAAGAAGTTTGATGATTATGAACATACAGTTATTATGGAAGATAAGACGGTCATTCCGATTGAGCAGATAAGCGATATAGATGGAGAAATGTTTGGAGATATGTATTCGTAGTTGGAAAGGACAATGGGCTTTGGTATCCGGTCACGGAAAAGGAAGATAAAATATATGGGCAGTTCCATTACGGAATTGCCCATTTTTAGAAAACATATAATTATTCATCAAGCAGTTTTTGCATTGAAGGCATCTGCTGTTTTTTATTCCGTTCGAAGTGCGGTCACTGGATCGCTCTTGGCAGCCTTCCTGGAAGGGATCAATCCGCCAAGTAATGTAAGTACGACACTTAAAAGAATCAGAACAATCGCTGGTACAACCGGAAGGATTGCGCTGACCTGATTATTGCCTGCAAGCGCATGGATCAGCATATTTCCCGGAATCAATATCAGAAGTGTCAATCCGATACCGATAAGTCCGGCACACAGTCCGATGATAAATGTCTCTGCATTAAATACTTGTGAGATATTTCCTTTGGACGCCCCAATGGCTCTTAATATACCAATCTCTTTCTTTCGCTCCAGTACACTAATATAGGTAATAACTCCAATCATGATCGATGATACGATCAAGGAAATTGCCACAAATGCAATTAATACATAACTGATCGTATTGATAATAGTGGTCACTGATGACATCATTGTTCCTACTATATCTGTATAAGAAATCACCTGTTCTTCTTTTCCCTCATCTTCCATTTGCTGATTATAATGCTCCAGAACCTCTACCACTTTTTCTTTATTATCAAAATCTTTTGGATAAATGGAAATGGAACTCGGCTGACTGAAATCCGCATATCCGAGCTGTTGTAAGTTATTATCATAGGAAGCACTCTGTGTTCCGGACATGGACATCATAAGTTCCGTCAGATCATCTTCCGTCATATTGAATTGGAATGCCTTTGCAAATGCCTCAGCATCAAAATTCATAGCTCCTCCAAGTGCATTTTGCAGATTTTCTCCAATCTGGCTCATAGCAGATGTCATAACCTTTTCAAGTCCACTTGCAAGCTGCGTGGTCACCTGCCCCATCACGGATGTCATCTGAGTACCGATTGCCTGAGAAATAGCACTGGTATATGCCCCCATGACCTCACCCATGTAGCTACTCATGGCCGTACTAATCTGCTTCTGAAGACTGTCCATATTGATTGCTTCTGAAAGTCCCTGATTCAGGCGTTTCTTTCCATCATCTGTCTTGAGATAATTCACAAAATTTTCTGCCATCTTTGTCGGATCTGCATAATTCTTTTCCTTTGCATACGCAGTATACCCCTCTGCCAGTTCCTTTGCCATAGCTTGTAGTGTGTCACTGGAAATGTCGAAATCAATATTTCCAAATATTTCATTGGCCCATTTATTTACAATTGCGTTGGCACGCCCGGTCTGTAGATACTGCTGGAAGTATGCTCCAAATTCCTCCGCACCCGGATTTGCACCCTGTTCTGTAAGCCAGCTTTGAAAATCACTCATCACACTGGTCAACAGTTCCTTAATTTGCTCTGGTGTAATCGTAACTTCTCCGTTATTTTTCAGAATGTCTTTCATATATTTCTGAATAATG
>CAJMSZ010000083.1 GCA_905216215.1 uncultured bacterium
AAAATGGAGTAAATCAGAAGATAGATAGCGAAAAACAGCGTAAAATCAACATTTTCGAGTAGATATAAATATTGTGCAAAAATAAAAAGCACGGATGTCATTAAATATTTAGATAGTATATTTGTACAACGGAAAATAAGAGAAACTTAAAAGGGCACTTGAAAAAACAAGTGCCCCATTGTATAATTTACTTAGAAAGGGAATCGGATGTTAGTCCGATTTGCCCTCAGTTAATTAGATTATAAAGGATAGCATCCTCAACTTTGGACGGTAAGGGATGCTATTTCTTTTTATCATTATGATTATCTATGTAAGACAGAGCCGCAAAAATTACCAGCACAAGAGTTAGAACTTCAAGTGTGTTCATGGGGCATCACCCTCCTTTGGTAAAAACTAGAGGGCATCTAATAATCGGAAAATCACATCCTGCTTTCTTTTTAATTACACAGCAACAGTATAACATAAAGAGAACAAATGTTCAAATGAAAAGAGGGGAGAACAATGAGATTTGAAGAACGAAAAGTAATCGATAAAACCGGACAGGGAATCATCTTGAGAAGTGCAGAAAAAAAGGATGCACAGGATTTGATTCATTATTTAAAAGTGATCACTGCAGAAACTCCTTATTTAATCAGAGAGCCGGATGAGGTAATTTTATCGGTGGAACAGGAAGAAGCATTTATTCAGAATATGATAGAATCAGAACGGGAACTCATGTTGATTGCAATCGTGGATGGAAAACATATTGGAAATTGTTCCCTTATGAGCATTGGCTCTTATAAGCGGTATCGCCATAGATGTGAAATTGCCATTGCCTTATATCAGGAATATTGCGGCAGAGGAATCGGAAAAATTATGATGGAGACTGTATTAGAAGTTGCAAAAGAACTTGGATATGAACAGGCAGAATTAGAAGTAATTGCAGAGAATAAAGGCGCAATTGCACTGTATGAAAAACTTGGGTTTAAGACCTATGGATGTTTCCCGGACAACATGAAATATGAAGACGGTACCTATGTAGATGCAAAATGGATGATGAAAAAGCTGACCGTCTAGGCTGCATGGAAAAATGGATCTTCTAATCTACAAACTCTTTACAAGGGCTGCAAAATAGAATATAGTAACAGCGATTAGATTATCCTAACTTTTGCGAGAAAGATAGAGATATAGAGCTTGAAAGAGCAGGCTTGTAAGGGGGGAAAGAAAATGCAGGAAAAGAAAAAGATTTCCATAGAAGGTGTACCGGAAACTATGCTTCAGACATTATATGCAAGAGCCATGGAATCGCAGAAACCAAAGCATTACATTTATGATGAAAAGGCAATTGAGATTGTTTCACAGCTTGATTATAATTTCTCAAAAGCTGAGAGTGACAAGATGATGAGTTCAGGTGTTATTGCAAGAACCATTGTATTGGATAAACTGGTGGGAGATTTTTTGAGTCAGAATTCCAACGCAGTTGTACTGAATCTTGCCTGCGGTATGGATACAAGGTGTTATCGTATGGGGGGAAAATATGCACGTTGGTATAATGTAGATTTGCCGGAGACAATGCATGTCCGAAAACTGTTTTTGGAAGAAAATGGACCGATTTATCAAATTGCAGAATCGGCAACCAATGACGTCTATATGAATGAGGTAGAATATCACGGTGAACCGGTGCTTGTTGTGATAGAAGGACTTACCATGTATTTGTCCGAAGAAGAAGTAAAAAAGATATTTGCCATTATTCAGAAAAAGTTTGACAACGCAGTCGTGCTTGTAGAAACAATGGCTCCGTTTGTGGTAAATCATATTACAGAAAAATCCATTGAGGGAAGCAAGGCAAAATTTACTTGGGGTGTGAAAAACGGAAAAGAACTGGAAAAACTGATTCCGTCATTCTGTAGCAGGAAAGATGTCAGTCTGGTAGAAGGAATGAAAGTCTTTATGCCGGTTTATAAGGTGCTGGGAAAAATTCCTGTTGTAAGAAATATTTCGAATAAAATTCTGGTTATGGAGATTTAACTAAGCACAGGAAAAACAGGATTGTCTATGATAAAATTTTAAAATATCGATGAACGGAAGGCATTTTCCCGTGACGGGAAATGCGGAGCATGTTATACTGAGTACTGAAAAATATTTTTGGAGGTAACAGGATATGGCAATTCATTCTATTGACGCAGAGGACGACCAGTTTGCATATCGCTATGATACGCAATTATTAATTGATAGAAGAGATGAGGATTTGGACGAAGACGAAATTGCAGATTATATTACAGAGCATTTTGAGGGAAACAGTCTGATCGCAGCAGGGGATGAGGACTTGGTGAAAATTCATTTTCATACCAATGAGCCTTGGAAAATATTGGAATATTGCAATACGGTTGGGGAAATCTATGATATTGTTGTGGAGGATATGATTCGTCAGGCGAACGGACTTCAAGGATAGGATAGAGGAAAGAAGTGAAAAGGGAAGTGTTCAGATTGGCTGGATACGTGACATTTATCCCATACGGGCAACTGCGGAAGCAGCTCTTGTAAGAGGAGATTTGTTTGTGGAAGAATGGGATAGACGGATTGTGGGAACTGCAATCATCAATCAGATTCAGGTGGATGTTTACGAGAATGCATCCTGGCAATATGATGTTTATAAAGAGATTGGTATTTTACCGTGTGTGTTTAACGGTATTCCCGATGTGAATCTGGTTATGCTGGAAAAGAAAGTGGGACTGTAAATGGATATCAGGGTATTACGATATTTCCTGACGGTGGCAAAGGAGCAGAGCTTTACCAAAGGAGCAGAACAATTGCATATTACACAGCCCACCTTATCCCGTCAGCTTGCGGCACTGGAAAAAGAGCTTGGAACACCGTTATTTATCCGCTCAGGCAGAACAATTACATTAACGGACGAAGGAATCCTGCTGAAACGCAGGGCGCTGGAAATCATTGATCTGGAAGAGCGCACCATCGATGAAATCAGAGGAATGGAAGAACTGATAGATGGGACAGTCAATATTGGCTGTGGAGAATTTGCTGCGGTGGAGACTTTGGCTCAAATCTGCAAAACATACAAAGAAAAATATCCTATGGTGCAGATTGCTCTCCATACAGCAACGGCAGATACGACCTATGAAATGATGAGTAAGGGACTGCTGGATATCGGGCTGTTTCTGGAGCCTGTGAACACGGAAGAAATGGATTATATCCGGATTATGGAGAGTGACCACTGGGTGGTTGGAATGAGACCGGATGACCCTCTGGCTGCAAAGACATATATTGAAAAGAAGGATTTACTGGATAAACCATTGATTCTTCCGGAAAGGCACGGAGTTCAAAGCGAACTGGCAAACTGGTTTGGCAAGGATTTCAATAAAATCCAAATCGCATTTACAAGCAATTTAGGCACCAATGCCGGTGTCATGGCGTTTCACGGACTGGGCTATCCGATATCTGTGGAAGGAGCAGCCAAATACTGGAGAAGAGACTTGATCGTGCAGAGAAGACTGTCACCGGAAATCGCTGCCAGTACTGTGATTGCATGGCGAAGGAATATACCTCATTCGCTGGCGGTCAATAAATTTATCGAAGAGATTCATGCCTTTGAAGCATAGAAAATGATAAAATATAAGCATTTGACATAATGAATAATGAAAAATAAAATGGATGTATAAGGAAACAATAGAAGACCTTGTATATCCATTTTTGTTTTAAGGAGGTTATGACAAATGGGAAAGAAATTAGTAGCATTTTTCAGTGCAAGTGGAACAACGAAGAAAACCGCAGAGATGGTGGCATCGGCAGCAGGTGCAGATTTATATGAAATCACACCGAAAGAATTATATACAAAAGCAGATTTGGACTGGATGAACAAGAAGTCCAGAAGCAGTGTGGAAATGAATGACAAGAAGATCCGGCCGGAAATCGAAGATATACCAGTGGATATCAGTGCCTACGATGAAATCATCATAGGGTTCCCTAAAATGGAGTACAGTTTATAGTAGTGTATAGCGTGTACCAAGTTAT
>CAJMSZ010000084.1 GCA_905216215.1 uncultured bacterium
TTTGTGCGATGGGTGTATTTCGCTCTCAAACGCCGAGGGCTTTGTGAGATGCTTCTTACATCTACCACAACTTGGCTTTCGCTTTTCATTTTGGGCGTATCCGCTCTCTTTTTCTGCCCGTATCCGGGCTTATTTTTCACTAACAACAAACCGACTATTACTCTTCCTGTCTGCTTTATTCCCGTATCCTTGCCCGTACATACTCCAGATCTCCACAATACGGTGTTCCAACCAAATACCATTCTCTCGCCAGATTCATTTCCATTCGTGTCTTTACCCACTGATCATCAACTAGAACTTCCAGACATTCTCCACAGTGAAATCCTGGATCAATCCATAAGTCTGATGACAATAATCCATATCTTTTGTTATAACTGTTGTAACCTAATCTTCCTTCTCTCATGGTGTCATTCTCCCTTCATTTATCATTTCCGCAGGGACGCCCTGAATCAGGGCCCCCTTTTGAAAAGTTTTTTCTTCGCCAATCAACTACCGGCTACACCTTACAGACCTTCTCTCTGTCTGCTATCTACAGGTGCGTGGCACGCTCCTGTCATAAGGTCATCAAGCAGAATCTTTACCAACGAAAGTTCTCATGCATTCCACACTTATCCAAATACTCTTGTCTTGCCTTTTCCCGTTCTTCCTCGGTTGGTGCTGTTTTGAATGTTGTATATAACTGACGTTTTACCATACTGTCTAATTTTTCCATCAATGCTTTTTCTATCTCCGGCAGATATTCCTCGTTCCCGGCAAGATGGTACTGGAACAATGCCAGTAATAAATCTTTTGGTATCTGCACCTGTGATTTTCTTTCCATGTTTCTCCTTTCCGTGACGGTCGTGACGATAGTGACGATATTTTCACTACCGACACGCTATATAAAATACCGTCACAACCGTCACATATCGTCACGCTTGTTTTCCAACAAAGGCTAATCTGATCTTTCTTCCATCATGTCCTCGTTCCGCTTTATACTGGATTCCATATTCCAGAATCAATCGTTCCAGGCTGACATTTAATTTTCGTGATAATGCGTTCGGCTGCATTTCCACCTGCAATACTTCCACTAGCTCTGTTGCTGTTCCTGCCCACTCTGGCGTAGTTTCTGTTACAAGTTCTTTGATTTTTTCCAACACTGGATCTTCTGGTTCTTTCCAAAGTTCTGTCTCTGTCTTGGTAAGTTCCCAGACACATCTCTCCCGGTTAAAGTTCAACCATAGTTTCTGATCCTGCTGGTCACGCCCTGCCACTTCCAGAACTGCTTTATTATCTGTACGCTTTTCTTTCTGCATAACAAACGCTCCATCCGCAGCTCCCAGCAGACCATTCGTCCCGGAAATCATATCAAAACTGTCGGAAGATTCCATTTTCCTTGTATGATGCACAACCAGAAAACAGATACCATATTTATCGCTGAATGCTTTCAGCTTCGTTACAATTTCGTAATCGCTGGCATAACTGAATTTATCTCCACCGACCTTTCGAACCTTCTGAAGAGTATCAATGATAATCAATCTTGCGTCTTTATGCTCTGTTACAAACGTTACAAGCTGTTTTTCCAGTCCGTCATTGAGCGATTTTGATTTTGTAGCGAAATAAAAATTCTCACTGCCTTCCATTCCAAACATCTGTGATAACCGCTTTTGCAACCTTGCATAATCATCTTCCAATGCCAGGTACAGAACCGTTCCCTGTCTGACTGAAAAGCCCCACAATGGAATTCCTTTACTGATGTGATACCCGATCTGTGCCATAAAGAATGATTTTCCAATTTTCGGCGAACCAACAAACAGGTAAGTTCCGTTATACAGAAGTCCATCTATAATCGGCAGTTTTGGTGGATATGCGGTGTCGTATAATTCCATCATGGAAACTGTTTCCAGATCATCTGGATTCTTTTTATTTGCTGATTTTGCTGTATTTTCCGCATTATTTGTGGCTTGCAGATTGCCCTTACCGGGCAAATCTGCTATACTTTGGTTGGTTAATTTATTACTTGATGGCTGTTCCACATCTGCGCCAACAGATGCAATCGGAGCAGTCATTTTTTCTTTTGCTGTCATTCATTTTCCCCTTTCAATCCATACAATGTCTCTGCGACCAATCTCAGGGTACTCAGCAACTCTTCATTTTCCTCACTGCATTTTTCCAGATGTTTCAATTCTTCATAAATCTCTGCCATCTGATTTCGCAATGCTTTATACACTCTTGGATTTCCCTGTACCACAATTTCCCGATCAGTTAATCGTTTTGTGATATAGTCCTGCTTGCTAAGTCCTGACAATCGGACACATGCATCAATCTGCTCTGCTTCTTCCGGTGATACCCGGAATGCTACGATTTTGTTTCTCCATCTTCCTTTACTGTCCAGATTTTTCTCCATTTAATTTTTCCATCCTTTCAATATCCAGCTGTTCTGCCATCTGTGTCTGCTCACTTGGAAACAGATGTGCATATCGGTAAGTGATATCAATGCTCTCATGTCCCATTCGATCTGCAATTGCTAATACCGTAAATCCCATATTGATCAATAACGATACATGGGAATGTCTCAAATCATGCACACGGATTCGCTTCACCCCAGACACCTTTGATCCTCTGTTCATTTCATGATGCAGATAAGATTTGGAAATTGTGAAAATTCTTTCGTCTTCCTTCAGACCGTAAAGCATTTCCATATAATCCTGCATCTCATCACATATAAATTGTGGCATCTTGATAAATCTGTTACTTTTAAATGTCTTTGGTGGGGTAATCACATCTTCCCGGTTTAATCTTTGATATGATTTGTTAATTCGCAGTGTATGCGTTGTAAAGTCAAAATCCTCTGGTGTCAGGGCAAGCAACTCTCCTTCACGGATACCACACCAGTAAAGCATTTCAAAAGCGTAGTAAGAAACTGGTTTATCCATCATCACATCTGCAAATTTCAAATACTCTTCTTTCGTCCAGAACAACATTTCCTTATATTCCTCTATTGCTATATTTCCAGCTTTCTGTGCCGGATTAGAAGGCAAATGATAAAAATCAACTGCATGATTGAAAATGGCACTTAACTGGCTGTGGATTTTCCGCAGATATGAAGCAGAATACCCTTTTCCATTCGCTCTCTTAAATGCAAGCAAATGATTCTGCCATGCAATCACATCTTTTGGTTCAATTTCTGCAATCTTTCTCTCCCCAAAGTATGGAAGAATTTTTGTTCTGGCAATATTATTCTTAGTTCCCCATGTGTTATCCCGGATTCGTTCCTTTTTATCTTCTACATAGATTTCATAAAAACTTGCGAAAGTCATATCCAGTTTTGCATCATGCTTTAACATTTGTTCGTGTTCCCACATCTGCGCTTCTCGCTTCGTAGGAAATCCTCGTTTTGAAGTCTGTTTCGTTTTCCCTGTCCAGTCGGTATACCGATAAACCACTCGCCACTTCCCAGTGACATTATCTTTGTAAATACTCATACAAATTCTCCTCTCTTTCTCTTACATTTCGCTGTAACATACTTTTTTGCGGAAATAATTGGTGTTTACTCTGCCAGCTACCGTAAGATAACCCAGCTTCTGTAATTCTTCATTTAGCTGTTTGACAATCTTATAAGCATAAGACTTGGAAACTCCCAGTTCCGCTGCAACTTCTTCTACTGTCATAAAAGTTCTGTTCGTCACATCGCATCTCTCCTTTCTATCTTAACGCATTTTGTTTAGGTTGCTACATTTGCATGATACTAAACATTTTAATTTAAGTCAAGCGATTCTATGCGAATATTAAATTCTTTTGTTTAAGTTCTTCTTGCTATCCGAAATTGCTCATGCTATACTGAACCTAAACAGAATTGTTTTATTTTCTATCACAATTAATTACGGCAACACGAATGACCACTATAAGGAGGCAAACAAGAATGGCAATCGGACAACGTATCAAATTTTTTCGCAACCGCAAAGGCATGACACAA
>CAJMSZ010000085.1 GCA_905216215.1 uncultured bacterium
TTGCGGACATTTAAGAAGATATAAAAAGATAGTCAAAAAGACATATATAATTTTTAATAAAATATTTGTCACAATATGATTTTAGATATGTTTGAAATTACTGTACAGTTCCAATATATTCCCATGTAATTCCATCATCTGTAGATTGAAATTTAATTCCTTCTTCTTCCCCAGCTCCTGTGACAACCAAAACAGTCAATTTGTCTCCTTCTTGCTCCGGCATATAACAGTAGTCATAATCTTCTACTGTAAATCCGCATTCTGCTGCCAACTCCGGCAATTCCGTAACGGTATTCATCGGAAATCCTATTTCTTCGAAATTCACTCCTCCATCTCTGGTAAGATACAAGGATGAAGCAGAACCAGAAGCTCCTGTCAGTCCTATGATACCAACATTTTCATCAAAAAACAGCATTCCTTCTGTAACACCCATTGCTCCAATAAACGGGTCATCGTTAAGCGCACTCCAGGTTACTCCGCCATCCGTGCTTCTTTCCATCTTATAATATCTGCTTCCTGCAGCCGCGTCTGCAATCACCAGACGCCAGCCTTTCTGCTCATCCAGAAAGAAATACATGGTTCCGTCACTTTGGTCTATTGTCCATCCCACTGTATTCTTCGCTTCCTCTGTCTGCCGCTCGGTGTTCTCCTGCTGCAATTCTTCCGGGCTGATATATTCTGGCTCCATAATATAACGAACCGGTGTAACGCTCTCTTCATCCGGAATATGTAAGGATACTTCAAAACCGGCAACTTCGCCGCCCTTCCTGAGCTGTGCAATCTGATCAATTCCTGTTTCGACTCCATCTCCATCTGCATCTCCCGGAATATACTTCAGCCCTTCATCTGACTGGAAGTTTCTTCGGCCATAGTACAGAATTTCATAGGTCTGTGGCTCCGTAAAACTTTTTGCCCATGTCTGCACCCGACTTACCCAGTCCGCATTTTTCAGTATTTCCAGCATTGGAGTCAGACTCATTTCCGGCTCAAAATTGCCATTGGTATTTCCATCTGTCCAGACCGTCATCGCATCCCCACGATTTGCATCATAATCTACCAGGTAGGTCTTTTTTCTTCCTTTCTCATCCTTTCCATACAAAAAAGTCTCTATACTTTGGATTTCTCCATCTTCATCAAATGTAACCTGAAACTGATTCGCTATGTAAAGCTCCTCCGGTAGATGGAGCTTTTCATCTAAATCTGCCAGAATTCCTTCCACACCGGATTCAAAAAGATTCGTATGTTCCAAGGAAACCTCTTTTTTATGTTGCCATTCATCCAACTTCCAGGACAAAGCCCCATGATACGGAACAGCCGCATAAGCGATACCTCCACCAGCAAAAAGTGTTACAACTAAAGCGATAATAAGTTCTATATGCAAAACGCTTCTTTCCGAAGCCCCTTTCTCCTCTACCGTCTTCTCAGCCTTTCTCGCAAGTACCCACAAACCAAAGGTAATCACAAATCCAAGTATTCCAACAGCAATTTCGGGCAGGTGACTCCGCACTCCACCATATTGGCATAAATGCCACAAATTGTAGAGTAAAAAGCTGTAAAATACCAGACATATTTTCCCTATGTTCTTATTTACATATATCATCGTTCTGCCTCCTTCGGAAATCAACTTTATTAAAATAGATCCAGCATGTTATCCAGATATAGTTCTTCTCTGACATGAATCTGATATTCTGGTTTTGTCATATAATAAAGAAGAAACTCCAGAACCAATGCACTGCCAAGACCTCTTCCTTCTATTTTGAAATTCGAAAATCCCATTGGCAGATATACATTTCTAATATCTTCTATTCCTATAAATCCTGGATTTGTCATTGCTTTGGAAAAGCGATACCCCTCTCCTGCATCTGGTGCCACACACCGATGCTCCGGACAAATCTTTCCAAGATTCTTTCTGCTGACATCTTCATAACATTGTTTTCTGTCTTTACAGCCAAACCAGCAACATTCGTTGCACAGAAATTCTACTTTATCCTTCAGCTCCTCCGGTAAATTTTTCCAACGTTCCAAGTCTTTGTTCAACCGGAAATCCGGCACTACATAGCGGAAATCATCCCTTTGTAATTCACCCAGACAGTCTTCAAAATCTGTCAGAACCTTTGTGGTAGAAGAGACAAAGTAGAAATCTGGATATTGCTTTTTCAAATAATCCAGCAGTAAATCCGAATGAACAATTATACCATTCTGTCTATCTCCACTCTTCTCAAACAAATGGCAAAGCGCATTACATTTCCTGTCTGAAAGATGCTCTTCTCTAAGTAAAGAATTACTGAACGTCAGCCGGGCTGAAATTCCATACTCCTTCATGAGAGCCAGAACTTCTTCTGGTTTTGCTTCGCCCATCTCAACACGCCCGCCTCCCCAAATGCAATCTGCAGGAGAGCCATAAATGGAACCAATCTCGCACCAGTCATAAAAGTATTCCCGATGTTGACGAAATAATGGCAAAAACTCCCGATACAGTTCATGAAATTCAAAAAGTCCCGGGAGATGATAGTATGCGGTTTTCTTTTTTAATCTGCTCATTTTCTCTTCCTTTTTAGTCGCAAAGATATTTTTTCAAATCTACTTTTCCGTCAATCACTTCAATCCCGTCTTCCTCTAACAGCCTTGCCTGTACCTCTTCCCCGCCAAATGCAAATGCTCCTGCCAATTCTCCTTTGGCATTTACCACACGAAAACAGGGAATGTGCTCCGGGTCAGGATTGTGATGAAGGGCATTTCCCACTGCTCTTGCCATTCTCGGATTACCTGCCATCTCTGCAACTTTACCGTAAGTTGCAACTCGCCCTTTGGGAATCCTTTTGACAGCTTCATAGATTCTCTTTGTGGGACTGTCCGTAACCAAATCATAACTTTCCGATATCATTCGCCTGATTTCCTTATCAGGTATGGTTCCGTCCAAAATAATCGTATTCCAGTGCTCCTTATTCTGATGATAACCTGCAATCACCGATGAATAGGCGCTCCTCCAGAAATCCCGCCACTCAGGATCTGCTTTTACATTCAAATTGATATATCCGTTCCGTTCATAAATCCACAGAAATGCCTTCTTACTTCCTTTCACCCGTACTAGTTGCCAGCTCGGGTCATGAAAGGGTCTTTCCTCATATACATCAGGAAAAGACAAGCCAAATTTCAGTGCTTCTTCTCTCGTGTTCATAAATTTCTCCATTTTTCGTTTTAAGATTTCAGATATTTTAAACTCGATTTTGCTCTTGCAAAAGTTTTTTCAGCTCTTTGATTTCTTTAGATCATTGGTGTCAGGCACTATAAACTCTTTTTTATTATCGTTCAAACGCCAAATATCTCGTTCCCTGAAAAGTCAATCTGCCCGTGTCTCCTTCTGCAAGCATTCCATATTCCGTTCCTGAAACACAAAATTCCATCCTGTCTCCACTTTCCACTTGGAATGTCACATAGTAGGAAGTGCTTGTTGTAGTATGAAACCCATTTGCTCCACTCATATCACCACTATTGGCATGTTGATGATGCGTAACATTTTCTCGCTTTGTAACAACAACAGCAGATACGGTCAATCTAGGTGAATGATTATTTTTATTCCACGTGTGGATTCCCTGTACAAAAGAAAACAAAATCATCCCAAATACGATCACAAACATGATTGGAAATATAAAATTCAACATTTCAAACATCTTCCATCCTCTCCTTCCAACTTACGCTTTCTAAATTTTCTTAAATTCCCCATTACATGGGTGTCCGCATCTCAACAAGATTCCCACCCAAATCATAAAAACACTTCCTAACTCCATCATACCACAAAAATAACGGTACTGTATATATTATGATTTATACACAGTACCGTTATTTTCATTTAAATGGACTAGACGAGAGTCGAACTCGTGT
>CAJMSZ010000086.1 GCA_905216215.1 uncultured bacterium
TTTTTCAAATGTGCTTTTCATGTGTTATTCCTCCTTGAAATCAGCGATATCCTTAGATCATCGCAAAATATTTCAGGGCAGCCTTGATAGCATCTTCTTTCTCTTTCGGGCATTGTGGAACTCTTGCATTTTCTGATTTTGGAAGATTATAGTTTTCTCCCACTTCAATTCCACATTTGCGTTTTACCTGAGAAATATATAAACTTGAAACCTTCAAGCCAAATTCTTTCAGCACATAATCTTTGATTTCCTGATAGGTCGCTTTCGACTCTGCACTGGTTGCATCCAGCTCATCTAAGTCTAAGTCGATCTCTATCGTGTCATCTGGTTTTTGTTGGGACAAAAGAACAACCGTCTCCACATGTGTCGGGACACTCCCATGAACACAAATCATTAGCCATGTCTGTGCCGCATGAACACATTTTTCCACCCACTGTTATTTCGGTTCCATCAACAACTTTTGTCAGCTTTCTCTCCATCTTAAGACACCTTATTTCCTTTCTTCAATTCCTTCTGAATTGCTTTGTAATGTTCCTTGGCATTGGGAACGGTTCCCGACTGGTTTCCCTTTAGCACAAAGGTCAGCTTGTATGGGTCGGGATTACCTTCCTCATCAAAGCCTCCAACCAGAACCTTCTCAATAATACTCTCAAACACCACTCTGTCAAATTCATCCAGCACCTGCTCACTGATTAGTGTCTCACGAAGTGCTGACATTCGCTTGCCAACATCTTTCTGTTTGTTAATTGACTCCTCCAAAAGATATCTTCTCTCAGAAAGAGTATGAAGTTTACGGGTAAATTCAAGTACCTTTTCATCATAAACTTCCTTACTTATTGTACCATCAATGAGCATATCTGTCATTCGGGATTTTTTTGATTCCAAGGAAGAAATGTCCTTATCAAGCTGTTGCTTCTTACGAACATCCTCTGCATTGTTCAAAGCCTCCTCCACATTCGACATAACTATATCCAGCACATCATCAAAATTCCCTGCCAGCAATCCAAAGGCTTCCAAAAAAGCTCCTTCCAAAATCGCCTCATCAATGGCTTTGCAATGTGGACAATTCTTAATTCCATTCTTGGTGGCATTCATACACTGCCACACAGGCTTTTCATAAATGGAACTGCTGTGCCTTGTCCTTCGGGTAAGCTTATGTCCACAATAGCTGCACTCACACATACTGCTGAAAGCATATTGACGGGTATAACGCTCCCTGTTTCCACTGGTCTCCATAATTTTATTCTTAGAACGCTTCATGCGGATGCGCTCTGCCTCATCCCACACCTCTCTGGAAACGATAGACTCATGATGGTCTCTGATATAAAACTGATCCTGCTCACCCATATTAGCAAGTCTACGCTTACTGATAGGGTCGGTAGTAAAGGTTTTTCCTAGAAGAACATCACCCTTGTACTTTTCATTCTTAATAATTCCCATCACGCCATGAGTGTGCCAGATTACTTCGCCCTTTTTATTTCTCCTGCCAAGCTCCGTCAACCGATGAGCTATGGTAGTTGTTCCATACCCCTGAAGATACAAATCATAAATCATTCGCACCGTTTCCGCCTCATACTCATTTACCGTCAGGCTCTTGTCTTCCGGGTGATAATCATAACCAAGACAGCCGTTAAAACCAATCAGTTCACCACGCTTCATTTTCATCTTAAGTCCCATGGTAACATTCTTGGATAAAGACTCAACCTCCTGCTGTGCCAGGGAACTCATAATTGTCAAAAGCATCTCTCCCTGCATATCCAAGGTGCTGATGTTTTCTTTTTCAAAAATAATACCAATATTCTTATCCTTAAGCATTCTGGAATACTGCAAGGTATCCAGCGTATTTCTGGCAAATCGGGATATGGACTTGGTCAGAATCAAATCAATCTCACCATTTAAGCATCGGTTAATCATTTCCTGAAATCCGGTTCGCTTGTCGGTCTTGGTTCCGGTAATCGCCTCATCAGCAAAAATCCCGGCATTAACCCATTCGGGATTCTCACCAATTTTCTCTTCATAATAAAGTTTCTGGGATTCAAAGCTGCCCAACTGGTCATCGTCATCCGTAGATACTCTAACATAGGCTGCCACACGAATCCTTTCCACTGTTATCGGGTTGCTTCTTACCCTGCCCCTGCTGTTAGGAGCAGTTCTTGTTGCTTCTAAAACTTGTACTTCCTGCATAATAAAATCCTCCTGTTTTAATTCTGTTATAATGAAAATGATGCCAACAACAAGTAAGTTGCCTTGTATGCTGACATCATAAATGAAAAATCAAATGTTAACGAATGTGCGGTAAAATAATTTCTACACATCCATAAAATTACGCCGCCTTTGGATCATCCTCACGAATAATGAGAAATCTGTCCATCAGCTTGTTTCTTGCTATGGTATACTCTGCTTCAGTAATTAGTTCCATACGAACCGCCTTACGAAGCAAAGCCATACACTTTGCAAAT
Source organism: uncultured bacterium (assembly GCA_905216215.1). Lineage (GTDB taxonomy): Bacteria > Bacillota > Clostridia > Lachnospirales > Lachnospiraceae > Allocoprococcus. The sequence goes on from CAJMSZ010000086.1 coordinate 2,460, forward strand.
TCCATCTCCTTCGTCATCTGCTACACCTCCTCACTCTTATTTCTGCGTTATCACCTACTTTCCATAAGAAATTGGCTTATTCAAGAAAATCTCTGACAAAAGTTGTTAGACCGTTTTGGCTTCCATTCATATCCTATGCCGTCAGCGTTACAGCTGACCTTTAGCTTATCGCCTGTAGGCTACTCCTGCTCGAGTTCCTTTCCCACCCTTGACGGAAGTGTCTTCCCTCGCTCCGCTTGATTGCTCAAGTCTCTTCGCAAGGTCTGTTGACATAGAATACAGCTCATGAATCCGTTTCCGGATTGTTTTTCAAGGTTCAAATTCAATAAAGTTCGTATAGAACATTTGTTTGTAGCGTGTTATAATGGCGCTAGTGATTTCACTTGCTTGCAAGGGTGAAATCACTAGCCGGATTACAAGCTATGCTTGTAATATATTCATGTAGCTCATTCATTTGCCTGCTGGCTCGTGGCGGCTACGTTTTCATGGGTTAATGATACGAAATTCTGACCGGGATTATCATTGACGAAGACTTGACCAAAAGTTGACAAAATAGATTGGAAGTGAAAAATTGCAGAACCGCATTACCTTCTCCAACGTGATTGGAGTGTTATTGGAAAATAAAAAGAAAACCTACGCCCAGTACCGAATGATTGAGGATATCTTCTTTGACTGCTTGAGCAATATGGATTTATTTGAAAAAGATGATTTTGAGAAAAATGTTACCTACAGCAGATGGTGTACCGGTGATCGTCCCATCCCAAAAGAAATATTGTCCTTTTATGACAATGCCGGATTTGACGGTATTCAAAATAACATTCAGGATGATGTCATTCCCAACCTTATCAATGTGCCTGCCACAAGGGAATTGCTTTTGGAATTAGTTGCAGACAGTGTGGATGTAATCGGCACCAAAAAAGCCGATGAATTTGCAAGGATAACCGATGACGCAGAACTTATCACTGCCCTTATACGCTATGCCATTTTAAACGACCATGACAGCAAGCATACTCTGCTATCCCCTGACCTATCAGATATTCTGCTGAGTAACAGACTTCCTTCTGCCAACTGCTATTTTATTGGACGAAAAGAGGAACTGAAGGCTGTTGCTAAGGCATTACAGGACCATAATCCTGTATTTATCACCGGAACTGCAGGTATGGGTAAAAGTGAATTGGTAAAGACCTATGCCAAGAAGAACGAAAAGAAATACACAAATATCATTCATCTGTTTTATGGTGGTGATTTGAAGAAATGTGTTGCTCACATGGAATTTAGCGATGATACCGCTGATATGAGCGAAGAAATGCTTTTTGACAAGC
>CAJMSZ010000087.1 GCA_905216215.1 uncultured bacterium
AGGGGGTATTATAGTTTTTTCTTTGGCTTATTATTTGCAGATATTGTAAAACAGTATTCGTTTTGCAATAAAAAACTTAGATATTTATCAATAACAATAATTTTAATTGGAATTTTTGTATGGATGAAAAAAAGAGATGTCCTAGGATATATAGGTTTTAATGGATATTTTGTATATTATTTAACATTTTTATTTTATCCAGCCATAATATATTTTTTATCGTCATTGCATTATGTAAGACAATATGTTGATAATAGCAAATTCATAAAATTATTAGGTGATGTTTCGTTTTCTATTTATATTTTTCATGTTCCTCTTATATATTTATATGTTTTGATATATTATGGGATTTTCGGTCAAAGACCTGAAATCTCGGCACTTCAAATGATACTGTTTTCAATGTTTGTAATATGTATTTCCAATCTCATACATTATATTTTGGAGAAGCCTATAAATTTTTTAATAAATAAAAAAATATTAACTTCATATTAATTATATTTAAAATGCAAGTTATGGAGTAGATAGCAAATTTTTATCAAGCATTTCAATGGAAATGTATCTTGCTCAAATGATTGTTTTTAAATTCATCGAAAAACTTCATTTGTTATATGTTTTTGAAAATTCCGGTGTTGATGGATGGTGTAGTTTTATTTATTTATATTGACAGTTTTTGGATTTATTTGCTTTATTGAATGCTATAAAATAGCAGTAAGATGGTTCGAAAAATGGAAAGGAGTACTACGTGATAAAACATGAATTAACCAAGGAGTACTACGTGATAAAACATGAATTAACCATAAAAGAAACCCAGGCAATATCACTTGAAATATTACATACGATAGCGAAAATATGTGAGATGCAGCATCTTCGGTATGCACTTATATATGGAACACTTATTGGAGCAGTGCGTCATCATGGATATATTCCATGTGTATTTGTCAACCGAAAATTTGGTCAACCGCTCATTGAAAACTAGGTCACTTTAGACCAAGTTTGGCACCTGCAGCATTACTGCCACAGGTGCAGTTGCTATTTTACTACTGTCTCGAAGTCAGTTCCTGTTCCACAGCGGCATCTATGAAATGATGCCGGCGAACATGAAGCAGTACATGCAGACCTGCAGCGGCACGGACAGGGGCTCCATCCTGAAAGTACTGGCTGAGCTGATAGAGCGCACCGGATTTGACAGTGCTCTCCAAACCATCAACCAGGCACTTCTGTATCAGGTAACGGATCCGGACAGCCTGAAAAATCTGTATTGCAGGCTGTATTCCGATGTCCCTGAACTGCCACCGCTTCCACAGCAGAGCGGTGTTCCCAAAGTGGCACAGATACAGGCAGACCTGTTTGCTTACGATGCCCTTCTGAAGAAGGGAGGTGTCGCGAATGGATGATTATAAAGAAGCCATTGCTTTCTGCTGTAAACAGCTGCGTTTATCTGCCAATCTTGTAGATAACGCAATGATACAGTCCGGAGAAAGCCATCAGGAATACCTCTATCATCTCCTGGGTGAAGAAATCCGGTACCGCAAGGCAACCAGGGTAGCAAAACTGCTAATACAGCCGGTTTTCCGATACAGCATGAATTTGCGGCATTCCGGTCGGATGAAGTCCAGTTTCCTTCCGGTGTAACCGTAGATTCCTTGAAAGCCCTGGAATTCTACAGAGCCGGTAATAACCTTGTGATGTATGGTGGAACCGGAACCGGTAAAACAATGCTTTCCATCTGTATCGGTATGCAGGCATGCCAGAAAGGGATTCCGGTAAAGTTTTTCCGTACCGCAGCGCTGATCAACCAGCTGTCGGAAGCACAGGAAAGCGGGAATCTGTCATCACTCCATAAAAAGCTGTCACGGGCAGATATCCTTATCCTAGATGAATTCGGATATGTTCCCTATAACCGGACAGGCTCACAGCTGCTGTTTGATTATCTCTCGGAGATCCATGAGAAAAAGGTTATCATACTGAATACAAATCTGGAGTTCTCCAGATGGGTCAATATACTGTATGACGAGCAGATGACCGCAGCCCTTGTCGGACGCCTGATGCATCACTGCCATCTGATCCTGTTTCCGGGAGAAAACAACCGGTTAAGGGAATCCAGCATCAATGATCTGTTTGCTTCCCAGAAAGGCGGTGTACAGAATGGCTGAATATAAAGATGTCAAGGAACAGGCAGCAGAAGAATGCATTCGTGACTGCGATACAGTATACAGCTTCCTGAAGCTCACAGACGAAATGGTGAAAACCATCATTGATCTGGATGAAGAACTTTTCCGCTGGAGGCAGGCTCTGATAAAATATCTGCCATCTGAACTGAACTGGCAGAGGGTCTGCAGCAGGATATCTTCAATAACATCTCCCGAGATTTCAAGGGTGAACCTGCATACGATCTATATGTCAGACTGGTGTGAAGTGGTAAGCTAAAAGTAGACACTATCCAAAAAATTGTAAACAAGTGGTATACTTTGATCAACAAGTATATTTCTTGTTGCACAGGAGGTGTATCTATGATCCCAAAAGAACAGCGCATAGCCATTGCCAAAGAAATTGTAGACGGTTCTCTCTCTAGTCGTGAAGCTGCTGAAAAGTATGGTATTTCAAAATCATTGGCAGCTAAATATGCAACAGATTATCGTCGAGAAAACGGCTTACCCGTGAGAACATCCACTCCGCGTACCCCGGAGACGAAAGCAATTATGTTAAAATCTTCCAATGATTCGTTCCATTTGGAAGATTATCAGTCAATGACAAAAGATCAATTGATTGAAGAACTTATTAAATCAAAAATCAATGAAGCCAGGGCAAAAAAAGGGTACGAAGTGAAAGGGGATGGTCAAAACAAGGAGTTCATTTCTTTAAGCAGCAAGAATTCGAAATCGTGATGGAACTTTCAAAAGAATTTCCTGTTGCGGTTCTTTGTCGATTAATGAATGTAAATCGAAGTGGCTTTTACAAGTGGAAAAAACGCCTGGAACATCCTTCAAAACGACTGTTATCCTTTGTAAGTGATCTGGCATTATTCAAGGAATACCATGCTAAATATCCATCACATGGCTATCGCTGGCTTAATGCCAAGATTCGTTTAGATACAGGACTAAAAATGTCTGATCAGTATGCTCATAAGTGTTGTAAAACGGCAGGGATTATGAGCATATCCAAGCATTACCGCTATAAGAAGCCAGGAGATCCATTCAAGGTGTATCCGAACCTAATGGCAACCGGGTTAAATATCACCGGACCATTGCAGTGTATCACAAGTGACATGACTGCATTTCGATTAAAAGGGGGTTATTATGAATTGACCTTGTATATGGATCTTTGGAATAATGAAATCCTGTCATACTCGCTTTCAGGTCGCAAAGGAGACAGAATGACATATATAAGTGGTCTAAAAGACTTGATTTCCATCAAGCAAAAGTATCCTGGTCTGGAAATGATTCTTCATACAGATCAGGGATCGGTCTATGCATCTAAGGACTTTAATGAGCTTTTGCCTTTATATAACATCGTTCATTCTATGTCCAGAGCCGGAACCCCAACAGATAATGCAGCAATGGAGGCGATTAATGGCTGGATCAAAACAGAGATGTTTACAGATCTGCACATAACCAGCAATGAAAACATTGAGAATGAGATAAAAGAGTATATTACGTTCTTTAATGAAGAAAGACCTGCATACTCATTAAACTATTTGACACCAAAACAATATAAGGAGTACTATGCTCAGTTTTGAG
>CAJMSZ010000088.1 GCA_905216215.1 uncultured bacterium
GCCAGGAACCAGATTCTATACAGAAAGTAAAGGAGATGGAGCGTTGAGAAAACGTAATGTAGCAATCCTTTTCCGATTGAACAAAAAAGAAGCAGAGGCATTGGATAAGAAAGTAAAGAGAAGCGGACTGAACCGGGAAGCTTACCTGAGACAGTTGATTTCTGGTGTTGTTCCAAGAGACGCACCGCCACCAGATTATTATTTGATGATGCGGGAACTTCATAAGATTGGAAATAACTTAAATCAAATTGCACAAAAAGCACATGTATTAAATGTGGTAGATGCGCAGCGATATGATCAGGAAGTGCGGAAGTTCAATGAAGCAGTCCGTAAGATTACAGAAGCAGTAATACTTCCGGAGAAAAATGAATCATGGCAGTGACATCAATCTGGAGCATTAAAGGTTGGATTGGAAAAGTAATCAATTATGCGGAGAACCCGGACAAGACGAAAGAGAATAACGAAGGGCAGATAGTCGAGAATCAATCACGATCCGCACAAGGACTGGAAGATGTGCTTACCTATGCAGTGAATGCAGAAAAGACTAGACAGAGACAATCTGAATCAATGGAAATAGAACTTGTCGGAGAAGCGGAAGAACTGATGGAACAGTATGTATCTGGAGTGAATTGTGCACCGACAACCGCCAGAGAAGAAATGATTGCAGTCAAAAAGCGTTATGGAAAGGAGGACGAAATTGTTGCGTTTCATGGATACCAGTCTTTTGCACCGGGAGAATGTAGTCCGGCAATGGCACATGAGATTGGAAAGAAGATGGCAGAAGAATTGTGGGGCAGTCAGTATCAGGTATTGATTGCGACTCATTTGGATAAGGCGAACCATCTGCACAATCATTTTGTGGTGAACTCAGTTTCATTCCTTGACGGGAAAAGATACCACAGGACAAATCAGGATTATCGGGATATGCGAATGGTGTCGGACCAGTTATGTAAAGAATACCAGTTATCGGTTGTCGGGCAGCCGGAACAGGGAAAAGGAAAACATTATGCTGAGTGGCAGGCAGAACAGCAAGGAAAGCCGAGTTATCACAGCATGGTAAAAGCAGATGTTGATGAAGCAATCCGAAAAGCGAGGACTGAAAAACAGTTCTTTTTTTATTTGCGGGAAAAAGGATACTCGTTTAAGTTTGGGAAAGACATTACCATTCGCCCGGAAGGGCGGGAGCGTGGTCTGAAGTTAAAGCGGAACTTTGGAGAAAATTATTCGCTGGAAGCAATCAGGGTTCGGATTCTGGAAGAAAATGAATTACCTGCCGAGAAGAAAATTTCAGTTGGGAAGTATTACCGGATTCAGGTATCCGGCAACTTTAAGCAGACAAGAAAAATCAGAGGGCTTCGGGGATTGTATCTGCACTACTGTTATCTTTTAGGAATCCTGCCGAAGAACCGCCTGTTAATATCTGCCAAACAGGTGCATGTATTGTTCCGGGAGGATTTGTTAAAACTGAATACCATTTCAAAAGAGACGAAGCTGCTCTGCCATTATCACATTGATACTGCGGAGCAGCTTTTTTCGTTGAAAGAACGTTTGCAGAAACAAATGGAGCAGTGTGTGGAGGAGCGGAAGCACCTGCGTTATAAGATCCGGGCAGACAGACCGGAAGAAGAAATACAGGAAATGAAGGAGCAGATAAAAGTTCTGACAGAGAAAATTGGAACGCTCAGAAAGGAGGCAGCACTTTGTGATGGAATCGCCGCACGTTCCAAGGTAATCGAAGAAAAATTTAAGATGGTGCGGGAAGAAAAAGAGAAGAAGGAGGAACAAAGCCATGAACACATCAGGCGAAGCCGCTGATCAGGTGGTACGAATGTCGTTGGAAGTCGGTGAAGCAGCATTGAAGATCAGTGGCACAGGAGCGAAGCATCTGGCAGTGATGCTGTATGCAGTCTTAAAAGAGAAGAAAAAGACAAAAGGCAGAGTAAGACTTGAAACACTGGTCAAATCAGGTAGACCACTGACGGTATTTTCAGTGAAAGAAAGTGATCTGAAACAATTTGTTCAGGAAGCAAAACGATATGGTGTGTTGTACTGTGCAGTCCGAAATCCCAAAGGAAGCAGTGACGGACTGGTAGATGTGATTGTAAAGGAAGAAGATGCACCAAGAATCAACCGTATCGTAGATAGATTCCAGTTTGCATCTGTAACAGAAGCAGCGAAGATTAAGACGGAAATTGAGCGGACACGTGCAGAAAAAGCAAAAGCCGGAAAATCAGAGAAGCAGGAAAAGAAGCCGGAAAAAGTACAGGTTCAGCAAGAAAAACAGGGACAGGCAGAGCCGGAAAAAGATTATCCGCAGAAATCCAAGGAGGATCAGCTTATGGACGAGTTGTTTGGAGAGTCGGTGAAGAAAGAGGGGAAGGAGCAAAACCCCTCTTTGGCAAAGACGACCAAATCCCGTCTGTCCGAGCCTACCTCAAAGAAGCAAGAGAAAACCGCAGAGGGTACTTCTAAGTTATTTACCCCGGAAAAACCAGAGAAACCATCGGTCAGAAAGGAACTTCGGGAAATACAGAATGCAAGGAAGAAAGAAGCGGAGCGGCGTGAGAATAGAAATGATCCGGTGAGAAATCAGGGAAATAAAGACCCGAATCAGATTCGCCACCAGCAGCCACAACAGAAACGAAAACCAAGGAAAGGGAAAGAGAGGTAAATTTTATGGATAATAGTTTTGATTCTTTATTAAATGCATCGGCTGTACCACAGGATGAAAAGATACAGGCATTTATTGCGGAAAGCAAAAATAACAGGAATCGCTGCTATGAGTTGTCAGAGCAAGTAACCGCACAAGTGGCAACGGATGGGAAAATGCTGCAGAAGTATCTGGATGTACAGAGTACCTTTGATCGATATACTACCAATAATGCACTTCTGATTCTGGCACAAAGACCAGATGCACAGAAATTAGGTGACTATGGATACTGGAGAGATCATGGATTTTATTTAAAACGTATGGAACGACAGAATCCAGTTCTGATTTTAGAGCCAGGAAAAACATATAAGCGTGAAGATGGTACAGTTGGAAATTATTATAATGCGAAAAAGCTATATGATATTTCTCAGACAACAATGTCCGATACTACAATTCAAAAGTCAGAATATGAAGAACATGATTTAATCCGGGCGTTAGTCAGTACCCCTCCGGTAAATATTGTTGCAGCAGAACCAGAACAGATGCCGGATGAAAAAGGAGCATTTTTTAAACCGGAAGAAGGTTGTATTTATGTAAGAAAAGGGATGAGTGCACAGGAAATCTTTCAGAATCTTGTGCCGGAATTGGTATTTGCCGGATATGCGGATGGAAATCCACACTATGATAAAAATGAAGATGCATTTCATGTATCGTGTGCGTCTTATATGTTGTGTAAAAAATATGGAATGGATACCAGTCGATATAATTTTTTACATGCACCAGAGTTTTTTGAAAAAATGGAGACTCAGGAAGTGAGAGTGGAACTTTCCAGAGCCAGAGATGCAGCGAATACAATTTCTGCAAGAATGGCAAAGGTACTGGATCAGAATCGGAATGCAACTTACCGACAGTCAGAGGCTGAAAAAAACGGGCAAGACAGTTCTGAAAATGTGAAAG
>CAJMSZ010000089.1 GCA_905216215.1 uncultured bacterium
GCATCGGAAACGAATTATGCTTATAGGGTATTCAAAAGAACGTGAAGAAGAACTATGTCAATATTGGGATAATGAAATTCGAGATCAAAGAAAATGGACTTGAGAGATGGGTGAGCCATCGGAACAGGGCGATGGTTCATAATGTGTCCCTACTGACTCGATATGTGCCCCTAAAACATCATGATATTAAAAAAGTCCGAAAGTTCAAGAAAAGAGCTTTCAGGCTTTTTTGTGTCTTTACTAGAATGCAGTTAAGTTGAGAGAAACAAATGTTCACAAATTTGAACCACTAGGGAGACTAATCTGGCCACCGTGCCTGTCCTCAATGTGGTCATGATGAGGGAGACCGAATTAAGAGTATCCAGCATGGTGGAACCACTTATGCATTTGAGTATGATGGATTTGGAAACCAGACAGCAGTAAAGGCTAGAGATCGCACACTGGAGCGTTACAGTTATGCGCCGAACAATGGCCCACTCACAACGATTACTTAGATTATCCTATGGACTTACTGTCGATGGAAAACAAAGACAAAGTTTAGCTTATGATGCGATGGCACGATGTACAAAGGAAACCGTGGCACTTCCGAGTGGACAGACACGAGAAAACCGCTTTATTTATGGAACCCTTCGTCATCTGACCGATATGGACAGTCTTCTTTCTGCGATGTCAAATGGAACCGAGAGCTGGAGCTACGAATATGACAATGTGGGAAACATCACAAAGGTTACATCCGGTACGAAGGTCATCACCTATCAGTATGATGAACTCAATCAGCTGATTCGTGAAAACAATGGTGTACTTGGAATTACGGTGCTTTATGCCTACGATGCAGGCGGCAACATGACTTCCCGAAAGACATATGCCTATACAGAGGGAGCGGTTTCAACGGTACAGACACAGGATCTTTTTACCTATCGCACCGATGGCTGGAAGGATCAGTTACTGTCTTGGAATGGAAAGAGCTATGCCTACGATGCAGGCGGTAATCCGACTGTGCTGCGAGGAATGGCACTGACCTGGGGAGAAGGTCGCCGCTTAAAAAGAATTGCTGGAACAGCAGGAGATGTTACCTTTGCGTATGACAGCGATGGAAAGCGTGTAAGAAAGACAAGCGGAGGAAATACCACAACGTATTATTACAATGGAAATGTGCTGAGTGGTCTGGTGAAAAGGGCTGCTGGAAGTACAGGAGCGGGAACTACAGTACAGTTTGTGTATGATACGCAGGGAAAGCCATTTATGCTGCGATTAAATGGAAAGACGGATTACTTCTATCTGTATAATGGACTCGGAGATGTCACCGGTCTGGTTGACAGCAGCAATCAGGTAGTGGTAAGATACCAGTACAACAGCTGGGGTAAGGTAACGTCCACACAGGATACCAGTGGCGTGTCCCTTGCAACGCTGAACCCATTCTGCTACCGAAAGTATGTCTACGATCCAGAGACAGGACTGTATTGTCTGGGAAGCCGCTATTACGATCCTGAAGTTGGAAGATTTGTGAATGCGGATGATCCTGGTGTGATCTTTGCGAAGCCACAGGAGCTAGGAAGCAAAAATCTGTATGCATACTGCGATAATAATCCAGTAGCAAGAGAAGACTATGCAGGAGAGTTTCCAATCCCATGCATTGTAGGAGCAGTTGTGGGAGCAGTCGTCAGTGGATTTTCCTATGTACTTTCGAGTGGAGGTGAGATAGATGGTGTTGAGCTGGCAAAGTCTTGCTTAGTGGGTGCGGTTTCAGGAGCATTAGCACCATTGGATCCATTGAAAGGAAAAGTGCAGTGGGTAGTAGCCGGTGCCGCACTCATCAATGGAATTAATACTGCAATTAATACAGAAGGTGGATTTTTAACACGTTGTGTGTGTGGAGGATTGGAATCTGTTGGTACATATGTTGCAGGCGCTACCGCTAATAGTTGGACTTCTCCAGAGAATGTAATTTTAGCGACGAAAGCAGCACAGATAATTGGAAATGCGGGAGTTGGTTATACTGTTGGTCAGACAGCAGAGCTTGCGGCGGTAGGACTTTCTGCGGCAGTAAGTTCTAAGTCATCAACTACAACTTCTAAAAATGTAAATCCAATAAAACCTAAAATTAGAACCACCTCAACGTCATCTGTTAAGAATGTGACAGTAGTATCAGGAAGAAAGAAGGTTACTAGCAAGGTAAAAAAGTCAGTATACCGGAATAAGAAGTTTCAGAGAGTATGTATGGCATAAATTGAATTAGAATCTAATGTTCAGGCAGGAGATTACTCCTGTCTGAATGGCGTGAAAGGAGAGGTATGAAAAAAAGATGTATTTGGAATTGGGATAAAAAGAAAAAAATAGAATGTTTGGATGAAAAGAGAAAACGGTCAAGATTTTTCGTTGTATTATCATTTTGGGGAGGAATTGTCATTGAAATAGGGATTCCGATTATAATATTGATTGTGTTGCTTCTTGATGCAATAATAAACAAACATATGCCATTTCAAAATGCAATGTTCAGGACAGGAATTCAATTTATAGTTTTGTTGCCATTTATGAGTTTTTGGGAATATATTGTTTACACACAAATATATAATGATATGATTTCTAATGGTGTTTATTATTTAAATGAAAGAGGAATTCAACTTGAATATTATCCTAACATTTGTAAAGAAATGTGTTGGGAGGAAATTGAGTTTATTGAAAGAAGAACAATACTGAATGATGTGAGAGAAGGAAGGCAGGCTAGTGAATGTGAAATTTTTTTTATTTGTAAAAAGGGGTGTACAGAAAAAGAAAAGAAGGTGAAAACAAGAGGAGAACATTTTTTTGTAAATCATAGAAAAAAGATTATATATATAGGATATTCAAAGGAACGTGAGGAGGAATTTCGTCAATATTGGGATAAAGAAATTCGAGATCAAAGAAAATGGACCAGAGGGATGAATCTTTTTTGAACCTCGGAGAATAAGAATTAGAAGCTTTTGAGTGCGTGACTCAACTGTGCTCAGAAAATATGAAATGCGATGAACGCAGTGCCAGACACTCTTATAATGAAGGGAGAATGGGGTGCGGACAATTTTGGACCTAATGTCGAAAGATGTTAGGAGGAAGAAATGAACAGGTATAGCACCGAAGAAAAACAACAGGCAATCGACTTGTATTTCAAAAATGGTTGCAATATGAAGAAAACTGTGAGAGAATTAGGTTATGGTAGCGCAACAGGGATTCTTCGCTGGCTTATGAGCCATGGTGACAGGGACGGTGGTTCAAAATGTGTCACTACTGGTTCGATATGTGTCCCTAATAAAAAGTCTGAAAGTTCAAGAAAAGAGCTTTCAGGCTTTTTTGTGTTTTATTAGAATGTAGTAGAGTAGGGAAAAGAACAAAAATTCGCAAGCTTGAGCCACCAGGGACACTAATCAAGTCAGCGTACCTGTCCCCAATGGTTCCCAGAGGGTGCAGCCCTCTTGATCGTTATTCTTGTTCCAGCGGGAAGCTCGGCAACGGCGGCTTTGATTGTTTCATAGTCCAGCAGCTTTTCTTGTCCGTCCAT
>CAJMSZ010000090.1 GCA_905216215.1 uncultured bacterium
ATTGATTTCTTGTGAGTTTAACATGGATACCGCTTGTGTGGAACTGAAATTCTTTGATGGTAGTATGATTGCGATTGATACGATTGCGGTTGAGAACGAGGTTGCCGACAATATGTATCAGAGGTCGGAACTGGATTATCTGATTTACAATGACCCGATTGGATATGCTGATTTGATATTGAACGGAGATTCCAAAACCTATTTGAAAAACTGTTACAGAGTATAAATCTGTGGATACGGCGATTGGAGCGATTTGCCTGGCTCACTAAACCTCTAAGCCCATAGTTATTGGCTAAGGCAGATATTCAACTTTAATTTTAGAAAACATAAATAAAGGCTATCCAATCTTTTTGACTGGGTAGCCTTTGAAAGTTTTGCTCTTTCTACTTTTTAAGAATCAATTTATGAATGACCATGCCGATTATCAAACCAAAGGATGATACTGCCAAATACCAAAGCGAATGTATCAATGCTGTCTCGTTATAGTATATAAACACAGATGGCACAAATGTAATTGCTATGATTATTGGATACAAGTACTTTACTTTCAGATTTGAAATGCTGCCAATTAGAATTGAAAGCAATAATGTTGCTAAAATAAGCAAAACTATCATTCCCATAACGTCTGTTGGTCCTGCAAATAATGGAAATACATAAAACATAAATAATTGAATTAAGAGTATTAGTATCTCCTTCAAGTATTTCTTCATAATCAAAACACCTCCGTTCATATAAACTCTTTTTTATTTCATTTTGCAAAGATTATCTTGATTTGCAGTTTGTCATTGTTGTAGATTGCTCCAATACTTCCGCCCATACGCTCAATCAGCAGCTTGGCGATGGACAATCCCAAACCGGTTGAATTGCGACTGGCTTCTACTGTATAGAAACGGTCAAACAATCTGCCGACCGTCACATAATTCAGATTGTGCGCCGTGTTGCTGAATGTAACACAGCCGTTCTTATCCATGACTACGGACAGATCGCCGTCAGAGTATTTCAGCGCATTGCTGATAATGTTGGAAAAGATACGGTTGACCGCACCTGCATCCAGTTCACGGAAAACCGGTTCCTCCGGCAATTCGATTTCCGGTTGGATGCCTTTTTCCTGCATGACCGCATAGAAAGACAGCAGACTTTCCTCCAATGCCCGGACAACATCCATACGTTCTGGTTTCAGTTCCTGAAAAGAAGTAACCACACTATATCTGAATAGTTCTTCGGTTAGATTTTTTAAAACATCTGTTCTGTTTTGGATTTGAGAAAGATAGCAGTGTACCGTTTCGCTTTTTTCCTCTCGTTCCAATAGGTCAAGATAACCGTTTATCGCCGTAAGCGGAGTTCTCAGGTCATGGGAAATATTGGTGATAGCTTCTTTCAGTTCCAGATCGCCCTGTTGGTAACGATGGCGTTCCTTGCGGAGCAATCGAAGCTGGATATTAATCTCCGAAGCCAGTTTTCTCAGATGAGGGTCGCTGGAAGAAATATCAATCAGAGTGTTTGTGTCGGAGGAAAGACGTTCCTGGAATTCTGTATGAATTTCATCAATACTTTTTTCTATAAAAATAATCTTTGTGATTAGAAAAAATACAACAATTAGCAAAATACAACACAAAATCCAAGGGAACATCTTTCTACCTCCTTACTTTAGGTTCTTTTTCTTAAAGGAACGACTTCCTATAAGAGATGTTGAAAAAATTACAAACGCAGAGCACAATGGAAGAAAAATCAGGTGTTCCACCCCTTCTTCGCAAAGAATTACACCTTGTCCTCCAGGTGTCAGACAGATAAGAAATTCCAGCAGGATACGAAATGTTCCACCAATGAATTTGATATTTTGGGGATGCCATCGCACAGTTGGGTCTGTATCACTCCACATCCATCCATCCAATAACTCTGGTTCTGCAAAACGATCATAAAGGAGCATCCCGATTATGACCATTGCAGCTACAGCTCCCAGACAAAGAAGTGTCGCTGAGTTTTTGTTCTCCGCCAGACTTGCCAACAGACAACATACGCTGGAGAGTGCAACGACCATCAAAAGGCTTGAAAAAATATAAAATGCCATCTCTCCCAAAGAGAGGTTCAGGCTTGCCGTACCCAGTAGCGGAATACCCAGCATCCCATTAACTATCAACCAGATTAGTGCAGTACTCAGTCCAGCACATATGGTCAGGAGAAGATTGGAAAAATAAACTTCTTCACGAGTGTGTCCGCAGATTAGTTTATTGCGCAGAGTTCCATATTCATAGTCTGTTCCCCACAAATATGCGGCAAATACGGCGATAAATGGTCCCATCAGGGGTGAATATCCAAAAAAACGGGCGACCAGCTTATAGATGTATGCATTAGTCAAATTCGTCTGGAAGTAACCGTTGAGGATGATGAATGCGGAAAGCAATACAGCAATCACTAATTCTATTCGAATCATTTTTTTATTCTCTGTACGGTAAAAGGCTGCTCGAAAAAGTTTACGCATTATTATCACCTCCAACCAGAGAGATGTAATAACTCTCCAAACTTTCATCTTTTTCCTGCATAGACAGCACTTCGCAGTTTTCCTTTGCCAGTACAACGGTCAGCTGTGTCACATTGATCTTTGCGAACACATCGGCTGTTGTTGCGGAGATAATTTTATATTCCAGATTCATGGAATCCAGCACACGAGCCAGAGTAGAAGTATCGGTCACTTCCATGCGGACACACTTGCGGCAAACTGTGTCCAGTTCTTCTGCACTCAGTTCCTTCACCATGCGACCATTATCAATGATACCGTAATGAGTAGCCAGACGGGAAAGTTCATCCAGAATGTGACTGGAAATAAGAACTGTAATCTGTTTTTCTCGGTTCAACTTCAAAATCAGTTCTCGCATTTCCACAATACCCTGAGGGTCGAGACCATTTACAGGCTCATCAAGAACAAGAAAGTCGGGATCACCGGCTAATGCGATAGCGATGCCCAGACGCTGCTTCATACCGAGGGAGAAGTTCTTCGCTTTTTTCTCTCCCGTGTTGTCGAGACCTACCAGCTTCAACAATTCCTGAATACAATCAAATGATGGCAGACCAAGAATGAGATACTGGTGCTTCAGATTTTCCTCCGCAGTCATATCCATGTAGATGGACGGTGTTTCCACCACAGCACCCATGCGACGGCGGGATTTGATAATATCCTTGCTGTCATTGCGGATGCCGTACAGAGAAAAGCTACCGGAAGTCGGTTCCTGCAATCCGCAGATCAAGCGGATCAGGGTTGTCTTACCAGCGCCGTTCTTTCCCACAAAGCCATAGATGGAACCTTTGGGAACATTCATAGTAAGACCATTCAATGCCTGAAAGTTTTTATACTTTTTTGTCAGGCTGTTTGTTTGCAAAATATAGTTCATATTGTATTACCTCCTTTGCTGACCTAAGTTTACAAAACAAAAGTCAAGAAAGTGGTCAAGAAAAACGTCAAGATTTGGTCAAGATTTTT
>CAJMSZ010000091.1 GCA_905216215.1 uncultured bacterium
CACTGACAGAAAGTGCAGTATCTACCTTCGAGGATGAACTGAAATGGAGCCGTAAAAAATCAACGGTATTGATCGGAGTGATCGTGATCGCGCTTGGAAGCCTTTCTTCTCTTGGATATGGTCCGCTGGCAGGGGTGACGATCATCGGTATGCAGTTCCTGGATTTCTTTGATTTCCTGACTAACTCTGTGATGATGCCGATCGCGGCTATTGCGATCTGTCTGCTGGTGTCCAGAGTCATTGGTGTGAATGGCATCGAAGAAGAAGTGATGCATGGAGAAAATAAATTCCGCAGAAAAGCTATTTTTAATTTTATGATCAAATATCTGTGTCCGATCTTTGCAGCGATCATTCTGGCAAGCTCTGTGGCAAATGCATTTGGCTGGATCTCCATGTAAAGCTTTTGGAAAAAGGAAGATGGAGCATGAATATTGCGGTTTATTGTGGATCTGTTTCTGGAAATAAGGAGCAGTTTGAAAAAGGCGCCAGAGCACTGGGGACATGGATCGGTGAGCATGGTCATACATTGGTATATGGTGGTGCACAGGGTGGTCTGATGGGAATCGTTGCAGATGCGGTTCTGGAGCATGGTGGAACGGTGACGGGGGTCCTCCCGGCGGTGGAATCCATCCAGAAGAGGCGTCATCCGGGTCTGACAGCTTATATTGAGACAAAAGATATGGCGGAACGGAAAGCGAAGATGATTGAACTTTCGGATGCCTATGTGGCATTGCCGGGCGGACCGGGAACGCTGGATGAGATCACCGATGTGATCTCTCTGGCAAGACTTGGCATCGAGGACAAGCCATGTGTGCTCCTGGATATCGACGGATTCTATCAGCCATTGAAGACCGTCTTTGATCAGATGCTGGAAGTCGGCTTTGCTGAGAAAGGGGACTTCCGGAAGGTTCTGATCAGTGAAGATTTAGGTAAGATCGGCACATTCCTTGAAAAATGATGGAGTGCCATGTCTTATGATGGATTGAACAGAATCAGTGAAAAATAACGGACTTTATCATCGTCATTCCAGCAGATCATTCCTGCGGCGTCCGCCATCATCTGGGCGTTGACGCAATAAGCAGACAGGCAGGAATTACCCTTGTAAGGTCCGGCAGTCATAAGCAGAAGGTCGTCGTATCCGGCGGCCTTTATTTTATCCGCAAGTTCTTCTGTCAGATGATTGTGGGCAAGCTTTGCCTTTTTGTAATCCATCTGTCCGCCCTGAGTAGTCTGAAGGACCAGCGTTTTTTCGTAAGTCAGGGCATGGGCTTTCATTTCTTCCACGGTGCCGCTCTCCGGCGGACATGCCGGGTTCAGGTTGTAGTTTCCACAGAGGTTTTCTTCACAGAAGACCCGATACTCTGGCATAAATACAAGCTGTGCTGTATCAATGACAGCAGCACCTGAAAATCCCAATTCTTTGGCTGTCTCTATCATATTCATGGAAATTCTGCCACTCAAAATGTGATTAAATATACCCACATCGAGATAATGTAAGTTCTCGCGAACATTACTTACTGCTTCATTGTGTATGTTTTTGATTGGCCGTAGTCATATCTACTCACAAGTTCATGTACACTCCACAGTCGTAAATTCCCGAAATAGCCTTCGGTACATACTTACATTTGCGTTTTAATTATGCAATGCTGTAAGTTTCTGCATCTCTCAAATTAAGTGCAGCATTGAAATCTCTGTCTTCGATATAACCGCACCTGCATTTGAAAATCCTATCTGAAAGTTTCAAATCTTTTTTGATGGATCCGCAGCAGTGGCAGGTCTTAGATGATGGATACCATCTGTCTACTACTCGAAGCTCAATTCCGCTTTCATTGCATTTAGCCAGCAGCTTCGCTCTAAACTCATAGAACTTCTGCGAAGCAACCGCTTTTGAGAGATGCCGATTCTTCATCATGCCTTTTACATTTAAGTCTTCAATCGTTATGTAAGATGGCTTGATTTTTACCATCTCTGCGATTGTCTTGTTGATGTAATCGGTACGGATATTATCTATCCTATGGTGAAGTTTTTGTACTTTGAGCTTTTGTTTTTGTATATTTGCTCTTTGGGTGGCGTCTCCTTTCTTTAAATTTTCGTATTTACGAGAAAGACACCTTTGTTCTCGAATAAGTTGTCTCTCAAGTTTTTTAAGTTTTGCTGATTTGTTAATGTTTTGATATGTTCTGCCGTTTGATACAATGGCAAAATCTTTTAGTCCGAGGTCTATGCCAATCCCTTCGTCGAAATGATTGATTGTTTTGTTATCAGAGACCTCCACAAGAACTGAAACATAATACCTGTCAGCCTTTATTGAAACCGAACCGCTTTTAATCACGTACCCATCTTGGGTAGTTGGTATATATCCTTTTTCCTTGATACGAACCCAGCCAAGTGATGGAATTTTAATTCTATGCCTTTCACAATGGCAATCCTTCGGATTATTTTTTACAAAATACATCTTTACATCAGATTTGCCTTTCTTTTTGAAATTAGGAAAAGCACTTTCGTGATTGAAAAATCTTGTAAATGCGGTCTGCCCGTTATTTACTGACTGTGTTACAGCCTTTGAATATGCTTCCTTGATCCACGAATACTCCGGATGTTGTGGAAGATATTCGTTATTAAGCCAGATTCTAAATTTATTGCTGCTCATAAATTTTTTCCCATCTTCGTGGAGCTTTTTGTTATGAGCCAAATAGAAGTTATAAATAAATCTGCAAGTTCCTATTGTTTTACGAATCTTGGTTTTCTGCTCCTCTGTCGGATTTATTTCCGTCTTGAAGCTCTTTAGCAATTTCCTCATCTCCTTCTATCTGTTTTTTATACTTACGAAGTCCATACAACCGGCAAGAGAACACATGAAGAATTGAAACTATATCCTGCACAAGTTCTTCCTGCGGTGACAGTTCCTCATTATTCACTATCACTATAGTTGTATTGAACTTCATACAGAATTTTTCAAACCACTCGTACCCAAATCTGATGAATCTGTCTTTATGGGTTACTAGTATGGTTTTGATTTTTCGTTTCATCACTTCATCTAATAATTCGTTCCACTTTTTGCGATTGTAATTAAGACCACTTCCATAGTCTTCAATACATTGATCTACAATGATGCCTTTCGCATTGCAAAACTGGCGTAGAAATGCGACTTGATTTTTCAAATCATCTTTTTGGTTCCTTGTAGATACTCTGGCATAAATAACTACCTGACGTTGGTCATTTTCGATATTTATACCTTTGAATTGTAGATACTGGTCATAAGTGTAATAACGTCTATCAGTTGGAGTTCGGTTTGCCTTTAGAGTTCCCTCCCTATCCCAGCGTTGCAATGTCTTAACAGACACGCCTAAAAGTTCAGCAAAATCTTTTGGCTTATAATTTGTGATATTTGATGTGTTCATAATACATTTGCTCCTTTGAGTATACTTAAACACATTTAATCACATTAGTCAACGCATTTATTTACTTAATATT
>CAJMSZ010000092.1 GCA_905216215.1 uncultured bacterium
CCTTATGACGAGATAGATGTTATGCCGAGATACGTTCAGTATTCTTAGATTTTTCCAGTGTTTCTATTTGCGTAACTCGGCATAATAATTCTCTACTTTAAGGAATTTAAAAACTGTAAAAGATCTTTATCTTTGTTCCAGTCAGGAAAATCTCTTTCCTCAGTAACTTTTGGAGCAAGTGCATTTACCGCATCATTTTTCAGACGATTATCAGCTCTCACGTAAACCATCGTCGTAGAAATATCCTCATGTCCGAGGAAATCTCTGATATAGACGATATTGATACCGGCTTCCAACATATGCATTGCTTTTGAATGACGGAACATATGACAATGTACATGTTCTGGGAATGTTGCATCTTTTTTGCGGATCGCATCTACATATTTTTTTATGATATAAGAGATACCATCGCGGTCAATCTTTCGATGATAACGGTTAGTGATCAAAAAATCGGTTCCTACAGCGTATGAACGGTACCGGCTAAGATAGTTTTCGACAAGTTTTGCTGTTGCGTCTGCTATCACGACTGTACGATATTTGTTGCCTTTTCCGTGTAATCTTACGGTTGCAACAGAACCTAACGATATATCGGCTATCGTAATATCGCATAATTCCTGAACTCTGCACCCACTGTCATACAAAAGTGTCAGGATCACCCTGTGTCGGAAACCGGTATGGGAATTAACATCCGGACTGTTTATAAGTGATGACATCTGTTCCACAGTCAGGAAAGATACTTCTTTCGGTGCAGCCTTTTTTGCCCTGATCCCGGAGACATTCTGTAAAGGGGCAATGTACTCGATATGTTCCAGCTGTGCATAATCACTGAATGCTTTCAATGCAGCCAGCCGTTGATTTGCTGCAGTTATACCAGCCCCGTTGTTCCGGTACCATTCCAGGAATTCAATCACCAGTTCACGTTTGAAGTCCCTGATATAAAAAGAATTCGGAGAGGTTTCTTTTTCTTCTTTTAAAAACCGAAGGAACAGTTTCAAAGTGTCTCTGTAACTGAGAATGGTATTCCTGGAATAACATCTATGATGCGGCAGATAGTCCGTTAAAAATCCTGTGACCAGACAGGCAAAATCAGTAGAATTCGTGTTCATTGATAACTGCCTCCCTGATCAGATCAGGAAAAGATTCCATCATCCGTTCTTTTATATATGGAAAACGTTCCGCCGTAAGTTTTAGATAATACGCTGTTTCCTCAAAACTTTCATGTCCAAGCATTGTACGCATATATGGAAGATACGCAATCAGGTCTTTTCCTTCATCGCTCCATTTGCGGAGAAGATTTACGCAATAAGTATGGCGGAAGTCATGGATACGGGGACCTTTTCCAGTGTGAGAGATCCCAGCCTGTTCCAGATAGCGCCTGAAATTTTTATATACATTTCCTAAAGTCATCGGTCTTCCCGGAAGCAGCATAAAGAAATATTCATCATCGGATGAATGGACATGGATCTTTTCTTTTAATTCCTTACACTTATCCATAAGTAAAGGATGGATCGGGACATACCGCTCTTTATGATTTTTGGCCTCGTGAACAGTGATATACCCTTCTCCGAAGTTAATATCACGGATTCTGGCAAGGCGCAGCTCCGAAACACGCATCCCACTGGTGTACAGGATACGGAAAAAGACCGGCATCACATCAGCACGATACGGGCAGGAATCCGGCACCGACTGACTTTTGTCAACTGCATCAAAAAAACTTTGAAGTTCTTCATCTGTGTAAATATGTGCATCGTATCTGCTCCTTTTCCGGGTGATTCCTTTCGGTGGAATATATGCAGGAATCCCGATATCGTTGAGATATCTGCAGAAAACCCGCATGACACTGATACGGCTTGCCTGATTTGTGACTGTCTCATAAGTTCTTTTTCTGCACCATAGATCACAAAGTTCTTTAGAGATACGCTTTTCGGAAAGATTGTTTTCGCATAAAAAGGTGTCAATGCGTCGCAGAGAACCTGCCTCTGCTCTATAAGAGAATCCAAGTGCGCGTTTTAATGCTATAAGATCATGGATCTCCTCTTGAAAAATGCTGTTATAAATCTCTTTATCCATGGCGAAATCCCTCCGGTGAAAGCACACATTCGGCCAGTTTCTGTAGGTCTGTCTTCAGATAAACAGCCGTTACATCAGAGTTAGAGTGCCCAAGGATATCTGTAATGACCGGAAGCGGTGTCTCCATTTCCAGCAGCATGGAGCCGGCAGAATGTCTTAAGGAATGAAAGCCGGAGTGCTTTTTTGTACGCTGGTCGATACCTGCTTTCCTCATGTATCTTACAAGCTGTTGATGCATATGGTTTTCATTGCCGATAGGATCAAATGGCGGCATATGTTTCAGGAACACCTGATCCGATTCGTAGTACTGAGGTCGCCCATTTTTGATATAATCGATCACCGCCCAGCCTACAGCATCAGGTATTGGCAGAGTTAATGGTTTATGTGTTTTATGCTGTATGAGGGACAGTTTTTTATCTTCCCAGTTAAAGTTTTGGAAACGCAGGTTTTTGATATCTCCAATCCGAAGACCAAGAACACATGCAAGAAGGATCATTGCATAGTCACGTTTTCCGATAGGGCTGTTCCGGTCAATGACCGAAAGCATTGCTTTCAGTTCATCAAGTTTCCATGCAGAAGGTATTTTGGCACTTTTGGAAACAGCAGGCATATGGATCTTTTCAGCATAATCAGCGGAGAGTATCCCGATAGAATAAATAAAACGCAGAAAATGTCTGATCCCGCAAACATTCTGTTCTATGGTCTTAAAACTATACCCTGCCAGCGTTTTCAGATAAGAATTGCAAACATCCATAGTGATATTTTCTGTAGTTCCAATCTTCCTCTGCTGAAGATAGTCCATAAAAGCCCTGGAAATCCCTTTATAATGTCCGATTGTACTTGCTGACAGTTCCGTAGAATTCAGGAAATCTAAATAATCCGTATATAAATTTAAATAGTACGCATTCAGCGTAATAGGATTTTTTGCGGCATAGTATCTTCTGGTAAGCACCTGATGCAAACGGTAATCTTCCAGCATATGCACAACACGGAGCAATTGGACTCTCTGTTGGGAAAGCGTTCCATTATTATATTTCGTAATGAAGCCGTATTGTTTTTCGAGATATTTAAGTCCCCGTTCCATATCGTATTCGGTATTTCCGTATTCTTCCGTAAGAAAGCACTGGATCTTATTCCATTCACCTTCATAAAAGCGGATAGTTGCAGAAGAATAGTTGTTTTCCTGCAACAGTTGTTTTAGTCCTTCTGTAATCATTTCAAAATTCATGAGTTTCTGACTCCTTTCTTTTTTTATGATTACAGAATAACAAAGTGTAGCATTTTTGCTTGTATTATGCCGAGATAAATTTAAAGAAATCCCGTATTTACGCAGATAATCAGCGTTAACTCGTCATAACGTTTATCTCGTCATAAGGAA
>CAJMSZ010000093.1 GCA_905216215.1 uncultured bacterium
TGCCAGTACCGATTTATCATACAGATCTATGATACTGCAGTTATATCTTTTTGCACCATCCGAGAGATGAAGATAGGTAAAATCTGTACACCATTTTTCGTTTGGTCTAATTGCTGTAAAGTCCTGATTTAACAAGTTATTAAAAATGGTGTACCGATTTTACCTATTTGTTTTTGGAAAACCATGAAGTACACTACAACTGTACAATCATAGATCTGCATGATCGAAGAAAGCATTCGTAGAATTTTGCGAATCGGTTCATGTGACACAAAGCATGAGTAAAGCAGGATGTCCCTATGATAACGCACCCATGGAGAGATATTTCAACACTTTGAAGAGTGAGCTGATTTATCTGTATGAATATGATGCTGAGGAAGCTCTCTATCAGGCTAGAATCGCCTAATGCGATACAATGCTCGAATGGATTGCTTGAGTACTCCTTACCGGGAGTGTTCCGTGTATGTCAAGCACAAAGCCGCCAAAGGCGGTGCGAAACATCCGGTCTCTCCCTCCATGCCTATGGACAGCTTGCTGTGCCCTTTATAAAAAGACTTCACCTCAAGCCGTTCTCCAGATTCTACTCCATCCTTGTCAGATGGAATATGACTTTTTATTATGCATGATATCGTATGTCTTTCGCCATCCGGTACAAATTCGGCTTTTATACAAAATCTTCCATCTATGCATATTTCTATATCTCCCAGTGGCGTGGTCATTCAATTCTCCCATATCTAACATTTAAGGTATCTATCTTCTGCTACTTTAATTACCAGCGAATCGTATCTTCGCCTTTTAATTGTTTTTTATTTGCATACATGGCTGCATCTGCAATAGAACATATATGTTCAAAATCCTCGTCTTCATCCGGCGTGGCAAAACCAATGGCGCAGCAATAAAGAGTCTTAGAAAGCTCCCTCCGCATATGATCGATCAGAGCAGGGACATCATCTTTTGAAACCCGTGAACATAAGATCATAAACTCATCACCACCGGTTCGATACAGGTGGCATCCCCTCGGCAGTATATTTTGAATGCACGCTACAATCGTACACAAAGCCGTATCCCCGGCCGCATGGCCATTCTCGTCATTGAGCCTCTTCAGATCATTTAAATCAATGGAAATTACCGCTGTCAGACATTTGCTCTCCATCAAATGATCCGCATCCAGATAAAAACACCGACGGTTGAGCGCATGCGTAAGTGGATCCCGCTTGAACTGCTGTGCCGTCAAATACATATAATAAAATGCAATACTCACAGCTCCGGTGGTATTGATGAGTCCGTCATAATGGAAAAACGCCTCCAGAATGGCAGCTATCGTGTTCGTCACCGCAATGAAAATTGCGATCAGCGATTCGTATGTATGCTCCGTCTTATATAACTTATTAGTCAGGATAACCAACAGAATTAAATAAAAACCGGAGGCAGCAAATGCCGAATATCCAAGCGGCCCCCGCACAAATTCATTCTTATCCGAGTAGAAAAAACAAACACCTGAAAATAACGCAGTGGAAGCGATCAACGTATTCAGAATTCCCGGAAGCGCAATAAATTTCTTAAACTTTTGCGACACTCTGTTTCCACAGGAAAGAATGATCACAAAGCATATATTGATTGGTCTAAGCGCATACCCAATAATAGATACTGCCACACGCAGCATTGTCGGATACGGAAGTGTCGCACACCAGTATTCTATACTGTCAACGATAACCAGACACAGTACTGAGCTTATCGCAATGGAAAACAACCGAATTACTTTTCTCTGAAATACAGGATTTACATTGACGAAAATCAACATAAAAAAGGATATTAAAATCGTCGCAAAATTCAACTGTAAAAAATAATGAAACATAAACTCCTCTTTTCTATCTGTAAATATACAAATTCCACATTATTATAACACAGAAAAGGGAGAGTGTCTATAAAGGTCTCATAAATTAAGACACTGAACGCGACATTTCTTAATGAATCTGATATACTATAACCAACAAATGAAAGAAGGAATTCCTTACAAAACATTTTCCAAGACCATTATGAAGAACTTTTATATATCACTCATCCTCGCTGTTCCGTCATTGATAACGTTGATAAAATGCTTGGTTATGGTGACCCTTCTTTTGGCGGCGCCATGTATGGCTGCACCAGTTGTGGCAATCTTAATCTTCTTAACTGTCTCTTCTCTGCTGTTAGGAGTGTTGTTCTTCGTTCTTTTCACAAAGAAAACAAACTCATTACTGAAACAATACCGGCTCTTGAATTTATGGAACGTTTAGTTCAGCATATCCCGGAAAAAAATAAGGCAGCCCCACATAGCTGAGTCTGCCTTACTCTCTTATTTAACGTTGATGCCACTGGCATATTGTTGCAGAAACTGTTTCTTTCCACATGGTCTTCCAAAATAATATCCCTGCAGATAATCAACCTTCATTTCTTTCATTTTCAGAAGCCATTCTTTTTCCTCGATGCCTTCTGCGCATATCCTGACGTTAATACTATGTACCATGGGGATGATATTTTTATATAATTCATAATCCCTGTCACTGTTCATCGCCTTGGCAGTAAAATCCCTATCCATTTTCACGTAACTTGGATTCATATCACGGATACAATGAAGATTCGAATATCCTGTTCCAAAATCATCGATCACAAAGGGAATCCCGTTCTTGTCCAGAGTTTTACGGAATTTACAGAACGAAGGTGTCATATCCATAAATCCGCTTTCTGTCATTTCAACACATAAGCATTCCGGCTGTAATGAATATTTTTGAATTGCATCCAGAATATCCCGCTCCACATTGCCTTGCAGGATCTGAACATAGGATACATTTACATTCATCCGGAAGTCAGGAATATATTTCTGCATTTCACAGCACATTGCTGCAGCTTCGTTCAAAATATATCTTCCAGCGGGAATGATCAATCCGGTCTCTTCCAATAATGGGATAAACTCCATCGGTGAAACAAACTCCCGTCCTTCTTCCGTTATCATGGAAAAACGCATCAGTGCCTCTGCTCCAATGATCTGTTCGGACTGACAGTCCACGATCGGCTGGTAGTATACTTCAAAGCCATCATAATGGTTCACAATAGCATTACGAAGTGTTGCTATGATTCTTCCTTTTCGTAAAAAGACCTCATAGTCATCCTGGTCAAAAATATAGAATCCATTTTTACCCATGCTTTTTGCCTGTTTCAAGGCAAATTCAAACTTTTTGCGGCATTCTTCGGTTCCCTCACAAAATGTTGCTGCATCTATAACACCAATAGAAATAGAAAATATAGCTTCATAATTTTCGGCTACTATGAAATTATGAAGTTTATCTGTGATCTTTTCTTTCAGTGCCACAGCGTCTTCTGCGGAGGAAGCTTCCAGATCCACGATCACATACTGATCCGCTACCAGATGGTAAATTCTC
>CAJMSZ010000094.1 GCA_905216215.1 uncultured bacterium
CCACTGCTTATTGCTTTTCGCAATTGAAGCAGGGGACTTACTTGATTCGGTTAAAAAGACAGGGGCAATAAAAGCTGATAATAAGCCCCGTGTTCCGGCACAGCGCGGTTTCCGGCGGTAATGGATCCGCCAAGATAGTGGATGCCGGTCCATACAATAGAAAGACCAATTCCATTTTTTCCACCATTACCCTTATAAAAACGTTCAAAAATATGAGGGAGATCTTTCTCCAGGAATCCCGGACCATCATCCTGTATCAGAAGGATCAGCGAGTTACCATCTGTACTCATACGGATCAGAATTTCGTGCTCGGCATATCGCAGACAGTTTGAAAGAATATTTTGTATCACCCGCTTCAACAATTCCGGATCCGTGCGGATCATTAGTGGGCGTTCAGCTTCAAGATGTATCACGCAGTCCCTTCGGATCGTACTCATGATATCCACACACTCATCAAGAAACTCCATTACTTCCAGATCTGTCGGATGCAGGTCAAATGTGTGACTGTCCATTTTTGAGAGAGAAAGAATGCTTTCTACAAGGTCAGTCATGCGCAGACTTTCAGAAAGAATGATACTGGCAGCTTTCTGATGATCCTTTATGACATTGGAAACGATCCCCTGGGAATACCCGGTTATAGACGCAAGCGGCGTTTTCAGATCATGGGAAGCGTTTTGAAAAAACTGTCTTTTTTCTTCCTCAGATCTTCGGATCATTTCTTCCATCTGGTTATAGGAGCGTTTTAAAGCTTCCAGTTCATTTAAAGAATAGGAATCCTGGATCTGTGCGTCTGTTTCTCCATTGATCCTCTGGATCTGGAGACAAAGATGCTGGATTGGGACAGAGATGGTTCTTGCAATTCCCCATACTAAAAAAGATGATAAAAACACAGAAGCGAGTAAAATCGCAAGATACAATTTCCATGTATAATTCCAGAAAACAGATGAATCCGGAATTTGGACAACAGAAACAAAATACTTTGCCCGTACAGGTGTACTGGACGGAAACACATACATACTGATGTACCAGAAGTCTTCAGAAAGTAAAATCCGGGACGTTTTTCCGGAAATCAGTTCACCTGACTGGATCATCTGTCGGCACTGTTCCTCTAAGGCAGATATCGGATAAATATTCTGGTCATTACTAGATTGAGGGAAGACAAGTTTTTGCTTGGAATTAAAAACCAGAAATATACCATTATAAGGCTGATCTCTGAGCTGCCGCCGGACAGAACGAAGCAAAGCTTTTGAAGATTCGCGCGTATTTTCCTTAGAATCTGAGTAAGTGTAAGCCGGGTCAGTGCTCAAACGATCCGACTCCGACTGAACCATCCTGATCAGATGCTCTGTTTCTTTCCTGGCAGTGTACTGTACATACCAGCGGGAAGAAAGGAAAAAGGTGATTCCGACTCCGAAAGTCATCATAAAAATCACGAGAAAAACTGCAGAAAATAAACGTGTCTGGATACTCTTTCCAATCATATTGATTCGATCCCTTCTGGCCTTCGTTCGCTCATTCGATAACCAAAGCCCCATACCGTCTCGATCAGGGCAGTAGATCCGAACGAAAGTAGTTTTTTTCGAAGTCGTTTAATAAAATCCTCCGGTATAGCTGCTTCCGGATCAGGACCTTGAAAATGCCAGACCTGTTCGGCTAATTCTTTTTTAGAAACAGCGTTATCTGCCCGTTGTATCATATACAGCAGAAAATCAAATTCTGTAGGAGTTACATTGAGATCACGTTCCTGAATTGTGACTCTGTGGCTGACAGGAAAAAGAACCAGATTTCCACATACAAACCGAGTGACAGGATCGGTCATGCCGGCATCGTAAAAGTGTGGATCAGACCGGCGGAATAATGCCTTTACCCGCGCAACGAACTCTAATGGAAGGAAGGGCTTTGTAATATAATCATCGCTTCCGAGAGTGATTCCCATAACACGGTCGAGCGGCGTATCTTTGGCAGATACAAAAATAATGGGAACATGGCTTTGACGACGGAAATAGGTACATAGACTGAGACCGTCGATTCCGGGCATCATGATATCGAGGATCAGCATATCGGGTTCTTTTGCGGAAAAGGCCTGACAGGCTTCCTGACCATCTTTAAACGTCTCTACTGTAAAGCCTTCATTTTCAAGAAATAGCTGCATCATTGTACGGATATTTGACTCATCATCTACTACATAGATCAGTTTTGACATGATAAATTACCTCGTTTGTATTTATGTTTTCATATTAACATGAAAATTTAAAGCCGTAAATGATTGCCGCATTCTTGCCACACAGATGAACTGGTAATGCACACAGGGATAACGGTATGATAAACATATAAAATAATCTAATGATGGAGGTAACAAGATGAAGAAAGGTTTAAAAATTTTATGCGCGGCGTTATCGCTTACTGCAATCATGTCCTTCTCTGCGTTTGCGGCTGAGACAAGAAAAGAATATAGGGCGGAAGCAGAACCGATCCGTACTGAGATGAAAGCGATGGAGGAGCAGATGGATGCTCTCAGGGAATCCAATAAAAATTCCATGGAACATTTCAAGAATATTCATCTGAACAAAAAGGAGACAGGAGAGCTTCCGGTCGATAAGAGTGTGTGGAAAGAGGCAAAAACACTTCGTGGGAAAATAAAAATGATCCGTGAGGATAACGGGGATTCCCAGGTAAAGAATCTTCGTGCAGAAGCGAAAGCGGCGGCCGAGAACAAAGATTTTGATACAGCAATCCTAAAATTAAAAGAAGCAGAAAAAGAAAAGGAAAAACGTCTGGAAATGCTGAAAGAGATCAATAGCATTTGGAAACAGATTGATGATCTTCTTTCTTCCGGGCAATAAGTGGAGAAAACAAGAATGAAAAGAATTTATTTGGGCCTGGCAGCTTCTGTGCTTCTGGCGGTCAGACCCTAATTATTTGTCAGAGCTGAAAATTCCAAGTGCACACAATGGATATCTTATGGCAGAATGGCATTTTTACGCATCCGGTCCGGATAAGACAAATGAAAAGAAGCTGTGGACTACGGGAACGGATGCTGAGAAAAAGCTGATTACAGATAAGATCCAGACGGCGCTTGCATGGCAGCAGCAGACGGGGATTCCGACATGGGTTGGAGCCTGGATGCCGGGCAACTATAATAAAGGAAATACATATAGTGTAGAAGAACAGACAGTATTTGCAGGATTTATGACGAAAGCATTGAGTGATGCAGGAATTCCGTTTGCGGTAAATGCAGATACAAAGTATTATAATGCGGCAGAGAATACATGGATCTCGTCCATGCAGCCGGTTTTTAAAACAATATTTCAATAAAGGAAGAAACTGTTACGAGCAGCGGAACGCGATCCGCTGCTCGTAGTAAATGTGATGCAATAGATAG
>CAJMSZ010000095.1 GCA_905216215.1 uncultured bacterium
CTGCTCTTATTCTCCGTTGACCAGTAGATTTCCATTACTTCTGCCCACAACTGGTCAAAATAGGATCTGGCTTCTTTTTCATCATCGAGGATATGCTTCTCTGCCTTACTGCTGTCTATAGCAATCGGCAGGAACCGTCTTGCCCCGGTACGGTCAAAAGGAATGAACTGCCTTGTGTTCGTTGAACCTGCAAAGATACACTGACGCTTCCGGTCTTCCTCATATTTATCATAAGGGTTCCGGTAAGTGTCTTTCTGTCTGGTCAGGAATGACTTGATTTCCTCATTGCTCTTTGCACTGATTGCAGCAATCATCTCCGACATTTCCATAATCCAGTGTCCCCGGAGATGCTCGTATATCTTACTGTCATTCAACTGCTTAAGATCATCAGAAAACCAGTCATCGTTCAATGCAAGAAAACGGAAAAATGTGGATTTTCCGGCTCCCTGCTGACCTACCAGACAAAGCATTTCATCTGCTTTACAACCGGGGCGGTAGATTCTGCTTAATGCTTCCATCAGGAAGTGCTTCACAACCTCATAGACAAAATCCGAAGCATCTGCCCCCATATACCGTTGCAGAACATAACGGATTCTCTCCTGCCCGTCCCACTCCAGTTGTTCCAGATACTCACAGATCGGGTGGTATGCCCGGCTGTTGGCTTCTATGCGAAGTGCCTTATCCATACATTTTTCACTTGTGAGTTTGTAATAGCGTTCAAAGAAATAGTAGAAATAAGTCCTGCCATCATCATCCAGCTTGCAGACTTCCTCATTCCACCAGAGTTTTTTTACAATATCAATCCTGCCTGTCAGCTTGTTGTATTTCATACTCTCACGCACAAGCGGATCATTTCTCAGCACAACCATATAATTTCCAACCGTTGCTTTCGCAGTTCCTTTCTGTGTATATTCCAGCATCTGTTTCACTTCATCGACTTTGCTTTTATCTACCATCCGGAACATTTCTTTCATGGCATCTTTCTGTTCTTTTGTGGCGATCTCCTTTATCTTCTCTTTCGCATTGCTCAATCCGCTCCACCTCCTTCCATTTTTCTTTTACAAGTGCTTCCTTATCTGCCCTGTCCCCAAAGAGCAGGATATCCAGATAATACTCAACAACTGACAACTCCCTGAGAGCAGTCATAAACTTTTCATGCCATTCTTCTGTCCGTGTTTTTGGTGCATACTGTTCTTTCCATTCCAGAAGCAGGCTCAGATAATCCAGATAGGCTCTCAGGCATCTCAGATGTTTTTTCTGCCAAAGTTCTTCTGGTGTCGGCTCTGGCTTTTTTGCTGAAACGCTTCTCCTGTTCTGCGGTGATCCCCTGTCCCTGCCGGAATAAGGAATCCCAAAATCATCTGCCAGCTTCATGGCTGCATCTTTCAATCCAATGTCAAACAGTTGTGCCGTAAAATCAATGGCATCTCCTGTACAGCCACACCCGAAACAATAATATCTCCGGTCAACTTTCATGCTGGGTGATTTGTCATTATGGAAAATGCAGCGGATCAGTCCGCTCCTGTTGGGCTTTAACCCATACCTCTCCGCAGCCTGCCGGACGGTCACATTCTGTTTTACTTCATCAAATAATCCCAATTCGTTTCCTCTCTTTCTTAAATCTGCTTCCCAAATCTGGGAAGCAAGTTTTCACAAAAAACAAAAAAGCACTTTGTCCTGTCCTTACGGAATCAACAAAATGCCCTTATAGTTCCAGATCACTGGAATGTGATCTTCCTTTATTCAGTTGTTTTCTCTCTGCCTCTTCTCTTTGAATCTTTGCTACGTTCAATGCAAGTTTTTCTCTGATTGACGGCTTCACTTCTTTTTTGATTTCTTCTACAACGGCTTTTTTCTTCTCTGGCTGTTTTAACTGACGGACAACCCTCACAACAGCTTTTTCCATCGCATATTCGATTTTTTTAATCAGACCGTCCAGCCTGTTTATCGCATATTCCTTTTCTTTTCGTGATGCCTTACGTTCCGGACTCTGAATCCATCTCTTAGAATCTTCCGCAAGACGAATGTCATCTTTTCTGGTAGCCCGCATTGTTTCCTCTGCGACTTTATCCACAGCCTTGTCATAGGCTTCACTGGATACTTCGTCAAGCAAGGTTTCCACATCTTCAATACGGAGGGTAAGCTGTTGCAGTTCCTCTCTCTGTTCTTCAATCAGCTCGCCCTGACTTAGAATCCGGTCAGAATTGGAAATGAAATTTTCTTTAAATTCTTTTTCCTGCTGTTCTATTTTTTCTTTCTGTGACTGGATAACCTTTTCATTTGCCCTGACATGGTTTGACTGCCTTGCAAGTTCCAGATGATTCGCATTGACCTTATCCCTCTGCTGATTGAGCATTTCCTGCTGAACCGCAATCTCTTCTTTCTGCTTCATTCGGATATAGTCCTGTTTCTCCAGATACTGCCTTCCTCCATAGGACGGTTCTTCGTCAATTTCCAGTCCATGACGTTTACAGATATCCAGGAACATTGTCCGGCAGGCAGAATCAAAAACAACCTTACGGTTATTTGTCTTTGATCTTTTCTTTTCCGGATTCGGAAGTTCAAAGCCAAGTTCTTCCAGTGCCGCTTCCTGTTTCGGTTCAATCTCCCCATACCGGTTCGTAGCATCGAATACATGACGCTCATGAATATGCGGAGTCGCTTCGTCCATGTGCAGTGACCAGTCAATGATATGCACATTAGAACCAAACCGCTCATCGAACTCTTTCTTGAATTCATCAAAAACCAAAACCAGCGTTTCCACAGAAGCGTGTTCATCTATCGTCCCAAGCTGATAGATACTTTCTTCCGGACAGGTCTTTTTATTTTTCAGAACATCTTCCACCCCTTTACATCTGTCGGGGTGTCTTGCTTTCTCATGACGTTTATTCTGGTTAATCACATAATCGCTGTAATGATCCACATAGTATGCCATCTCAATCTGGTTAAAAGAAAAATTATCCTCTTTTCCCCGGTCTGCCATTGTGGTATATCCCTGATAGCAGTCCCAGTAAATATTCTGACGGACACGTTCATTGTCAATATGCTCACTGTGTTCCGGGTCAAATCTCCGGTCATTGTGAAGCGGATTGTAAACACCGTCTTTCCCAGATCTGCCGTTATGCCTTGTGCCTTTCAATTCACATCTCTCCTTTTTTCAAGTTGTTTCCCCGGAGGGGATTGCAGCGAAGCTTCCAAAAGTCTCTGTCCCCGTTACAGACAGTACCCAGTACCATATGGCGAAACGCCATATCACTGGGCAATGGCTGCCGCCCTTAACCTGCTAAGGGCTT
>CAJMSZ010000096.1 GCA_905216215.1 uncultured bacterium
TTATAATAGACATATCGCATAAAAATGCGCGACAGTTCGTTTGTACCATCCTGTCGTTAAATAAAACCAGGGCTGCTAAGAAGACTTTTTATGTAATTTAGCCCTGTAGGTGTGTATACATTTACAGGGCTTTCTATATGTGCTCACAGTGGGGCACGTTCTTTTCTAAGCAATTCTGTTTTTATTCCACAATAAATTAGAGGAGAAACTAAAATGTATTATTTAAAAACCGAGAGTAGCTTTGATTCTGCACATTTTCTGAAGGGGTATGACGGAAAATGCAGGAATCTTCATGGTCACCGCTGGAGAGTTGTTGTTGAAATAGCAGCAGACCAGTTAAAGGATGAGGGTCAGACAAGAGGAATGCTTGTGGATTTTTCTGATTTAAAAAATGCTTTGAAGGATATCTGTGATGATTTTGACCACAGCTTGATTTATGAAAAAGGTTCTCTAAAAGGTGCGACAATTGCTGCATTACAGGCGGAGGAGTTTCGTATGATTGAAGTTGGCTTCAGACCTACTGCGGAGCATTTTTCAAAATATTTCTATGAGCTGATGAGTGCAAAAGGCTTTCCAATCCACAGAGTGGAAGTATACGAGACACCTAATAATGTAGCAGCATACGAAGAATAAAGGAAAGAAACTAATATGAAAGTTGTTGAGAAATTTATAAGTATCAATGGAGAAGGAAGAAGAGCCGGAGAATTGGCGGTGTTTATCAGATTCAAGGGTTGTAACCTAAATTGCTCCTACTGTGATACAAAGTGGGCCAATGAGCCAGCTTGTGATTACGAGGAGCTGTCACCAGATAAGATTTGTGAATATGTCAGTGAGACAGGCATTAAAAATGTGACGCTGACAGGGGGAGAGCCTTTATTACAGAAGGATATCAGGAGTCTGGTAGAAAAATTATTGAACAAATCGGACATTCGAGTAGAGATTGAAACTAATGGAGCGGTTGATATTGCTCCCCTTGCCAATGCATTTTCAAAAGAAAAACTTAGCCTTACTATGGATTACAAGCTGCCATCCAGCGGCTGTGAGGAGAAAATGCTTCTCTCCAATATGGAGGCTTTAAGAAAGCAGGACACAGTCAAGTTCGTTTCGGGCAGCATTAATGATTTGGAATGTGCAGAGAAAATAATTGAAAAATTTCATCTGACAGAAAGATGCCAGGTATTCATAAGCTCAGTGTTTGGTTCAATTGAGCCAGTGGAAATCGTGAATTTTATGACCAGTAAAAGGATGAATGATGTGCGTCTTCAGATTCAGATGCACAAGGTAATCTGGAACCCAGAGGAAAGGGGCGTATAATGTGAAAAATCCTAATATCAAAGATTTTTTACGTGCAAATTTGTGCTTTCAGCCCAAAGTTTGCGGGGTGAAGCAAGAATGGAGATTATGATGATAGATACGAAAGCAATTGAGGAGCATATTAGAGGGATTCTTGTTGCATTGGGCGACGACCCGGAGAGGGAGGGCTTAAAGGATACACCAAAGCGAGTTGCGAAGATGTACGAGGAGGTCTTTCTTGGGATGAATTACTCCAATCACGAAATTGCGCAGATGTTTGATAAGACATTTGAGGATGGAATTGAGGAGTTTGATACTTCTAAGGTTGTAGTTATGAAGGACATCGACCTGTTTTCTTACTGCGAGCACCATATGGCGCTTATGTATGATATGAAGGCGACAGTTGCGTACATTCCTAATGGGAAGGTTATAGGCTTATCAAAGATTGCAAGAATATGCGATATGGTTGGAAGAAGACTGCAGTTACAGGAAAGAATCGGTCAGGATATTGCGGACATTATGGCAGAGATAACAGGAAGCGAGGATGTTGCGGTGGTGCTTGAAGGATATCACAGCTGTGTGTCGGCAAGAGGAATTAAGAAAAACAACACGAGAACAATGACTGTAGAGTTAAGAGGAAGCTTTAAGGACGATGCAGCATTACAAATGTATCTAAGATAGGAGAGATGAGTTATGAAAGCATTAGTATTATCAAGCGGTGGCGTGGATTCCACTACGGCACTGGCATTGGCAGTGAGCCGATATGGAAAGGACAATGTAATTGCTCTGTCAGTTTCTTATGGACAGAAGCACGATAAAGAAATTCAGGCGGCAAAGGCTGTTTCTGCATTTTACGGAGTGGAGCAGTTATTCCTGGATCTGAGTAAGATTTTTCAATATAGCAACTGCTCTTTATTGCAGCAGTCTACAGAGGAAATTCCAGAGGAGAGCTATGCCATGCAGATTGAAAAGACGGAGGGCGAAAAGCCTGTAAGCACCTATGTGCCATTTCGAAATGGACTGTTTCTTTCATCGGCGGCAAGCATTGCACTAAGCAAGGACTGCAGCGTGATTCTTTATGGCGCACATGCAGATGATTCAGCTGGTTTTGCTTATCCAGACTGTTCACCGATGTTTAATGATGCTATGAATCAGGCGATTTTTGAGGGCTCAGGACATCAGTTAAAGGTGGAGGCGCCATTTGTGAATATGACTAAGGCGGAGGTGGTGAAGATGGGCTTAGAGCTTAACGCACCATACGAGCTTACATGGTCCTGCTATGAAGGAAAGGATGTGCCTTGCGGCAAATGTGGAACCTGTATCGACAGAGCGGCTGCATTTGCAGCAAATGGGGTAAGTGACCCTGCAATAAAATAAAAATTGGAGAAAGCTATGAGAGAAAAAGAGAATTTAACATTATTAGGCAACCAGCAGAACAATTACGAGACAGATTACAACCCTGGCCTGCTTGAAACATTTGTAAACAAACATCCGGAAAATGATTATTTCGTGAAGTTTAACTGCCCGGAATTCACAAGTCTCTGTCCAATTACAGGGCAGCCTGATTTCGCAAACATTATTATTTCGTATGTCCCAGGCGAGAGAATGGTGGAAAGCAAGAGCTTAAAGCTGTACCTGTTTTCATTCCGTAATCATGGGGATTTTCACGAGGACTGCGTGAACGTGATTATGAAGGATTTGATTAAGCTGATGGAGCCAAAGTATATTGAAGTGTGGGGCAAATTCACACCACGTGGTGGAATTTCCATTGATCCATACTGCAATTATGGAAAGCCAGGAACTAAGTGGGAAGATGTGGCATTCAACCGTATGGCAAATCATGATATGTATCCGGAGAAGGTGGATAATAGGTAAAATAACATTACTAAATTTCGTGCAATGCACAAA
>CAJMSZ010000097.1 GCA_905216215.1 uncultured bacterium
TGCGTTACAGTATGGTGCTGTTGCAAAGGTAGATATGAAGCAGAAAAAGATTTATATGGAGATTTAGGAGATAAAATATGGACATACAGGAACGAAAAACCGGAAAAAATAAACTGGCAATTACCTTTGTAGTACTCCTTACTTTATGTGCACCACTGGGATATCTGTATTTTATAATCGTGATGCAGATGTTATCATATGTGGCGGAAGATGGGCTTAAGGCAGCATTGCTACTGTCTTTGATTCCGATTTTGCTTTACTGGCTGATCATCGGTATACTGGGAATCCTGAATATGAAAAAATCATTTCAGTTATATCGTGATGAAGATACCATTGGATGTATCAATGGAATGCTGATTCACAAATACGGACTTGTAATTTTCTTCTGTGCCAATTTTATAGTGCTGTGTTTCTGGTATGGACTATTTAGTATGGCGGCAGTGATGGGAACAAGAGGGTTGCTTTTACTCTTTGCACCGGTTTTGCTTCCTGTTTGGGTTGTGGGGCTTTGCATTTCTGCTTTTGCAACATGGCTTGCCATTTTGCCGGGAAGTATTTATGGGATTCAGGTTATACGCATGAGTTGGAAGGCTGGAAAAATCAGTTTGATGGCAGCTATCTTACATACCATACTTCAATTCTTTTTCCTGACAGATGTGCTGGATGCCATGTATCTTGCGGCAGGAAAGTGGAACCGGGGGAAGAGAAGCTCCTTGGCTGTAGGAGCCTTGTACTTAATTTCTCTTGTTGGAATTATCATATTGATTGTGAAAATCAGAAGTACTCTGTGAGAGCAGGATAGCAGGAACGAATGAAGAAAACAGCAGAATTATTTGGATGTTAGTAACCGATAGAATTTTACACATATTTTCTTCGGATTTCCACATACTACCCATACAGTATAAATATGGAAAGTGTGTAAGAAACAGGAGGAAATATGTATATATGAAAGCAACAGGAATTGTCAGAAGGATAGATGATCTTGGGCGTGTGGTAGTGCCGAAAGAAATCAGGAGAACACTGAGAATCAGAGAGGGCGACCCAATGGAAATCTATACGGACCGGGAGGGACAGATTATTTTAAAAAAATATTCACCTCTTGGGGAAATGGGAAATTTTGCACAGTCATACGTGGAAAGCCTTTCTCAGATTACCCATTTTCTGGTCTGCATTACCGATACAGAACAGGTGATTGCAGTGGCAGGACCTGGGAAAAAAGGGTTCCTTGAACAGCCAATTACCAGACAGATGAGGGAAGCAATCGTAAAACGTGAGACTTTTCGTGCTCAAAGTGGAGAAAAACGATTTCTGAAAGTGATTCCGGAACAAGAAGAGGGGTATTTGTGTCAGGTAATAAGCCCTGTAATCAGTGAAGGAGATGCTATTGGTGCGGTCATAATTCAGACAAAAGAAGGAAAAGAATTGATGGAGAAGGCAGAGATGAAACTGGCTTCCTGTGCAGCGTCTTTTCTTGGAAAACAGATGGAACAATAGGAAATGCTCAAAATGAATAAATATTCAAAAAAGAACACTTGACAAGGGAGAGGCTTCGTAAGGAAGTCCTCTCCCTTCGGCTTTTGTAATCGGCCGGAATGATTGGATTGTAGGTAAAATCAATCATAATTGGAGGATTACAAAATGGACAAGTACATTTATGACGAGAAAAACGGGCTTTGGTATGAATTGCAGGGTGATTACTATCTTCCCTGCCTGAAACTGCCTAAAGAAGAATCAAGGCATATCGGCGTATGGGGACAGCGACACTTGCGGTATCTGAAACAGCACCGCAAGGTACTCTATTCCGAACTGCTGATAAGCAGAAAGCAGAACGATTACTTTGCAGACCTCAACGAGCAGGCAGAAGCATTGTTTTCTCGGCTGGTAAAGCAGCTTTCCGAAAAAGAGGGCGTTACGGAGGCCCTAAAAGCGGAAAATCAAATGCTGTGGGTGCAGAAGATGAACAACATCCACAATGCTGTTATGGAGATTGTTTCAAGCGATCTGATTTACGCATAACAAGCTATCGGAAAGGCTGCTGTCAAGCGACGGCGGCTTTTCTTTTTCGGGAAGTATTCAAGAAGTCATAAAGTTCCGTGAGTAATGAAAGAAGCCAGCGTTTGCGGAAATGTCACAATTTAATGCGGAAAAATATCAAATGCCAGTTGCTTTTTCACTCTCGAGATGATATTATTAGTATATATACTAAAATATTTGAAGAGAGGTGATATATTTGCGAAGAGACAGCAGCGAAACAAGGAAGAAAATCCTGACCGCATGCGTTCGCCTTTTTTTGGAGCAGGGGTATAAAAACACCTCGGTCAGCCAGATTGTTGATGAAGCGGGCGTTGCAAGAGGAAGCTATTTGAATCTGTTTCCCACCAAGGATAAAATTTTGCTGGACTTGACCGAGACGATGTTCGGCGGTCAGTTCGGTGTGGCAAGGAGCATTGCGGGCAGCAAGCTGCCGTCGGTGTATGCCTATGCGGTGGATACGGCAATCCAGCTCACCCTCACCGAGCTGAACGAGAATCTGCGAGAGATTTATATCGAAGCCTATACCGCTCCGGACACGGCAGAATATATCTATGTGCATACCACGGCGGAATTAAAAGAGATTTTCGGCGGGAATTTCCCCGATTATAGCGACAGCGATTTTTATGAAATGGACATCGGCACGGCGGGGCTGATGCGCAGTTATATGGCACGCAAATGTGACATCCATTTCCCACTGGAACGCAAGCTCAGCCGCTTTTTGACGGCGGCACTTCGGGTGTACAAGGTGCCGGAGGAGGAGCAGGAAAAGGTGCTTGCCTTTATTCAGACACTGGATATCAAGGCGATTGCCACAGAGGTTATGTATAAGCTGTTTGCAATGCTGGAAATGAAATATGACTTTAAGCTATCGATGGATGGCGAAACGGAGGAAACAAGATGAGAAAACGAATACTCAGTATCTTACTTACCGTATGCGTGGTACTCTGTCTTGTATCGACCACGGCATTTGCCGTAAGGATGGTAGTTTGATACTGAAATCCTAACTGCCACCCGTAAACACATCTTTTCTCGGTATGTCCGCTGCCGAAGAAAGAACCAAGCAGACAATTAAAAAAATGGAGGAACTGTTATGAAGAAAAAACTATTTGCAATCCTACTCAGCATTG
>CAJMSZ010000098.1 GCA_905216215.1 uncultured bacterium
AAAAGGCGGGAAAAGAAACAATCTCTCCCAAACCTGCAAACATAAATTAGCTGAGGGGCTTACATGTGGGAGTAAGTCTACTTGACTGTTTACTTGACGAGGAAGAACGAGCACCCTTGCTTGAGACATTTGGCGGCGGGCAGTTTGCGCAGATCGGAAAGATGACACGCAGGGTTATGGCTCCGTTCTTATATTTGGTAATGAAAAGCCTGTACTGGTCAAAAGGAAAAACATTGAAGAAAATAATGTGGTGTAATGATGATAAGATTAAACCCTATTTTATAAAGGCAGGAAAGAACCTGACGTATAGAAATCTGAGAAGGCAGCTGACGGACAGTCTGGAAGATAAACCATTTCCCCAATTGCCGGAAGAATTGCAGAAATACACATTCTGGGAATTCGGAAGTAAAGAAGAACATTTCAAATACAGAAATGCAGTGATGCAGACATATATACACGGTAATTTCCCGGTTTTTGAGGGATTTAACCATATGCAGTATCAAATTCGCGACCCGGAAGGGTTTGCCAGAATGCTGGAAACGATTATTGAGACAGGAAGATTACCCAACCCGGTTGTTAAGAAGCAAAGTAAGATAACTTCAAGTTTTGAGGGATGACAAGCGGATCAGTATGATATTAATTGAAAATGCGTATATGGTTGATTGGTGTGTGCGGTAATATACTATATTCAGAAAAACTATTCAGGAGGGTGTTAGTGTGAGAAAATCAGATTGGGCAAAATGGTTGATCGTGATTCCGGCAATGTTAGGCATTGTGTTGGTAACCTATGTGGATCGTATAACAGATATCTGGGGATTTGGTGCATTTATCTGCCAGCTGATTGCGATTTTAGAATTGGCTTATGGTATGCGAATCGCGATGCTGGCACAGAGTAGAAAGAAGTCCTACCGGTTAACACCGGAAGAACGACATGAGTATGCACAGTATTTATATGAGAAACAATATCAACGTTACCCTGCTGTGGCGAATCAGATGCTTTTGGTTATGGCAAGGATGAGTATACTTCTTGACAATTATGAACGGGCTACACAGGAGCTGGAAGATATTTGTATAGATAAATTTAATCCGGCACAGTTGAAGGTGTATTATTACCTGAAAGTGGTTACAGCAGTAGTGACAGGAGATACAGAAGGGCTTCAAGAGAGCCAGATGCGTTATGCAGGGATTCCGGATACTAAATGTGTATATCCGCTAGAAACTGAGCTTGCTGAGTGGATAGAGCAGAGAAATACAGTGCAGATGGCAGAAGCACTGAAAAAGGCAGTGCCGGATAAGAAAGAGCATCCGGTACGGATCAGTATCATTACTTTGATTCTTGCATATAGTACCTTCTTTTACGGATTGTGGTATGGTATAAAACGTGATATGGGATATGAAGTGAGATATCGTTTCGCAGAAATATCGATTACTGTTATTACAATCAGTCTGGCGATTCTTTTAATCTGGGGAATCGTAAGCTTGTACAGACGCAATTGCCAGGCATTATCCATACAGCCTGGTAAAAACAGAGTGGCATTAATAATCATTTTTGGAGCGGCTGCGATATTTACACTTTTGATTATTGGAATGAGTGGTCTGAGTGTAGTGTTCGGAATGGATGGAGAGGAGACGGTGACTGGTCATGACAGCAAATATACGTATATAACCGTGCAGGAGGATTATGGCGGCGAGCGGAGATATCGAACCAATAATCCATTTGTTATGCAGAGTATGGATGGTCTGTGGTGGTCTTCGGATTCTTCGGATATAATGGATGCTGAAGAAGATAACGAAGAATCATCGGATGCGGATACAGAGGATTTCCCAGTGACAGAAGATACTCAGAACGGAGATGTGGTAGAAGATTATGAGGTAGAAGGACAGCATGATGGTCTGACGATTCAGAATGCGATGCTGGCGGTCTATAATTATCTTCAGGAGAATAATGCACTTCAAAATATGGCCTTCAGTTACACTGCGAATGCAAAAGGAGAAGTCTATGGTATTGTCAGTGAAACGCAGGAAACAAAAGATGGTAATACGGTAAATGTAAGATATTGTCTGTATGACAACGGAGCGAAGACGGATGCGGATGGTAATTCTTGCGAAGAACTGGTGTTAGAAAAAGTATATCCAGACGGTAATTACGAGACCGAATTGGTAGATTTTTATCTGGTAAATACGGATACGATGCAGGTGACAGATGAACAGAAGAATACGTGGTAGAATAAATTCTGGGGAAGTAGGTGCATTATATGACAATGGGAGGATATGTGGGACAGGCTTATGCACAATTGTATCCTGACCGGCTGGCAGGTTTTATTTCCATTGATTCAGCACCGCTCCAGAGAAACTATGTGACAGCAGTGGAGATCTGTCTTTTGAAAAGAATGGAACCAGTATATACACATTACCCATGGGAGTTGCTTTTGAAATCCGGAATCGAGGGAGTTGCAACTTCTGATTATGGCAGAAACCTGATGAAGGAAAATAAATTGTATTTATAATAGGGCGAGCAATACAATGAGAAACATGTAAATTCAAGTTGTAGAGGTGAGGTTATGAAACGTTCTGAATTAGAATCATTTATAATGGAAACATATAATGCCGAGGCAGATTATCCGTGGCTCAAATATCCGAATTATGAAGTGTTCCGACATTGTAACAATCGGAAGTGGTTTGCTCTGATTATGGATGTTCCTAAGAACAAACTGGGGTTGCAAGGCGAAGAAGTGCTGGAAGTGGTCAATTTCAAATGTGACCCAATTCTGATTGGCACACTGCGAGAGGAACCTGGCTTCTTCCCGGCGTATCATATGAGCAAGGATAGTTGGATCACCGTTGCACTGGACGGTAGCGTATCAGATGACAAAATCAAAATGTTGCTCGATACGAGTTATGAAGCAACGGCATCCAAAACACATAAAAAGAAATGCTGACAATTCAAGTTTGTATATATCTTTCAAAAAGTATATGATTAAGAAAAAGGG
>CAJMSZ010000099.1 GCA_905216215.1 uncultured bacterium
ACCAATACATAATCAATCAGCTTTTCAACCGTTTCCCTGTCTAAGTGTTCAAGATTTGTATATTGCTCGATTAACTGTCGTCTGTTATCGCCAATCAGCATTTTTCTTTCAATAACATCAAGCTGTTTCTGCGTATCAATTACCAGTTTTTCGAGCCTTTCTTTTTGTGTTGAGAAGTCTTTAGATAAATCCAAGTAATCAAGTTCGGAAAGAATACCCTTTACCTTATCTAAATATAGTTCACGGATTCCTTTTGTGTATTCCGCAATCTTTTTTTGATAAGCAGCAATCTCCGTTTCCAAAGCTTCTTTTTGACCTCGCAAGTCATTATTGAATTGCACATTTTGTTCAAGCTCATCTTTATCCAGATATTCTGCGGATAACTTATTAAGTTCATCAATCACAGCTTTTTCCAATTTGTCTACTGAAATGAAAGAACCTATACAAGCGTCCTTTGCTACATGGCGGTTAGAACATTGTAAATAATGCTTACCACGATTCTTTGACGAACGCATTGTATAACCACAATTCATACAGCGAGCTTTTCTGGCAAATAAACCGATTGTGCCAACTGTGAAAGGTTTTGCCTTTTGAGCTACCAATGCTTGAACCCTATCCCATAACTCACGGTCAATAATCGGCTCATGTGTACCCTCAACTCTGTACCACTCGTCTTTTGGTCTGGGTTTGTTTTGCTTTGTCTTATAAGAAACGCTGCCATATTTCCCTTGAACCATATTCCCGATATAGATTTCATTTACCAACATATCTGATATGGCAAAATATTTCCATAGGGTACTGTTTTTCGTTTTAGGCTGCTTGTAACGCAAACCATGAAGTCGTTTGTATTCCGTAGGGTTTGGTATTCCTCTGTCATTCAGCATACGGGCAATGGCGGTCTTTCCATATCCCTGTGAAAACAGTGTAAAAACTTCTCTGACAACTTCCGCAGCTTCTTCATCAATAATCAAATGCCCTTTTACGTCAGGGTCTTTTTTGTAACCATACAGGGCAAAAGCACCGATATGGTGTCCGTTCTTTCTTCTGTCAGTGAGAACGCTTTTAATGTTCTCTGACATATCCTCCAAGTACCACTCATTCACCAGACCGTTAATCTGTCTTGATTTCTTATTTCCTTTATTAGCGGTATCTGCATTATCAACAATGCTGATGAAGCGAATACCCCAAATAGGAAAAAGACCGTGGATATATTTTTCCACTAATTCTAGTTCTCTGGTAAATCTGGATTGTGTCTTACAAAGGACAATATCAAATTTACGATTCTTTGCGTCCTCCAACAACCTGTTAAATTCTGGTCGTCGTCTGTCAGAACCAGTGTAATCATCATCACTGTATATGTTGTAGACT
This sequence comes from uncultured bacterium, assembly GCA_905216215.1. Classification (GTDB taxonomy): domain Bacteria; phylum Bacillota; class Clostridia; order Lachnospirales; family Lachnospiraceae; genus Allocoprococcus. The sequence goes on from CAJMSZ010000099.1 coordinate 1,369, forward strand.
TCCCAACCATGCTCTAATGAGTATTGAAGTAACATTGACTTTTGATTCTGAATACTGTTACTGTCGTCTGTTTCTGATTGTTTGTTTCTATCTTCCTCTGATAAGCGGCAATAAATAGCAACTCTTGATTTTGATTCTATCATGCTTCGTTCTCCTTTTAAAGAAGACGAAACAAACTATCTCTACATAATGTTATTATAACATCTTGTAGGATAGTTTGTCTATCATCTGGCAGGAGTTGCCTTTCCTTTATTTTTTTCATATTGATTTATCAACTCTATCCATTTTAGAGTAAATGCTTTTGTAAACGCCACTTTATCACAATTTTTAAAAACATTCTTGCAAACTACCTTTGCGTCATTTGCCATTGAACCACCTCACTACAATATATTTACAAAGTATGCAAAAATGCTTGTACATTATGAAAGAATTTGTCTATAAAGTAAGAAGTAATCAGATGGCTTTGGAAAGCTCCACTGGAATTTCACCATTCCCATTCTGATGGGTGAACCGCACCATGCGAGTGTATCATTATTCTGATATACGGGTCATGGCAGCAACTTTTCCAACAGTCGCTTACGGATCACTGGCGTGGTCGCTCGCTTCGCTATCCCTCCTTTCGTGGGTCATGGCGTTCCAGTCCGTCGGCTCACCGTATATCAAACGTATCTGATTACTTTATTCAGTTTTCAAAGAACACTTGTAAAACGGAGCTGGAATGAGGTGGTAGAACACTCCGTATATATTCGCTTATTTCACTCTGACTTCAAAACCTAGAATTGCTTTAATAAGAGCAGCTCTGATTCTGCCTTTCAGTTCCATATCGACCACAATATACATATTTCCGTGTTCATCATAGAACGGGCGTAAACTTGCTTTTGATATGTAAGCGTCATAGTGATTTAAAATTTTCTCTATTGCCACTTCGTCGCCATCAGCAGCTAAACTGATTGTGGAGAATAGAGGACACTTTTTTGTAGACTTCATCATGTTATAATTCCTCCTCGTACATATCTCTAATGAGCTTTAGTGAACACATTCTGTTTCTATAAACAGAGTTTCTGGAAATATCCAAAATCTCTGCGATTTCTGCGTCTGGTAATTCCAGAAAATAGAACATCAACACAACATTGCGTCGTCTTTCGCTTAATTTTTTGATTGCTTCACATAATTTCTCATCATAGACACGAACTTCTGTACCAAACACATCAAAGGAAGTAAATTCAATCGGGTATTCGTCCGATACACCCAACTGGTTTAATTCCAGCTCTGGTATTTCACAGAAAGATATTTCATGCTTTGCACGTCTGGCAAGTTCTTTGTTGTAGTTCTTTACAGTTCTGCCAATCACCTTACGAGCCAGACAGTCAAATTGAAGTCTTATAGCGTTCTCAAATGAAGAAGGTTTCATAATCTCACCTCCTTTCAAGTTGAAGTTGCTAAAGCGAAAAGGCTTTTTACCTCTTTCCGCACTAACACTCAACACGGAGGGGCGATTTGTAACCCGAATCAGAAAAAAATCAAAAAATTTTTTAAAGTAGCAAAAAAGCACAAG
>CAJMSZ010000100.1 GCA_905216215.1 uncultured bacterium
TTCCTTGTCAGCATACCGTTTCTCCTTTCTAATCGTCTGGATGGTGCTTATCGTACATGATTGCTGCACATGCAAGACCAGCCACTCCAAATATGATTCCAAGGGTGAATCCTAATAAGAATGTAATCATACTCTGTCCTCCCTATATGGTTTTGGATAGTCCATCCATGCAACTACTGTTCCGCCTAAAACTTTTTTATCCGTTCTCCAAATTCCATCAGTAGTATGTGCCTGCTCTACTAACACTGTCCCATCATCGAATACAACTGTAGCAATCACATATTTAGATGTTTTTTCGAACATTCCTCTTTTCCAGTTATCCGTTCCTTTAAACTTTGCAAATATGGAATCGTGTTCTTCCGGCAATCTCTCGCTGACCGGAATCCAGCCATTTTCTTTCTCGTCATGTTCTAGGTCAGCAAGAAGTAATTCTACAATTTTTGAGATATTATTTTTCGAGAAATAAGCTCCGTTCCCTGCGTTTTCCACCTCATTCTTCAGTTGAATTAATCTGTCTTCGATATGGCTCATATTATCTCACCCTTTCTCAATGTCCGCTTCTTACCATGCAAAACAGCAGTTCTGTCATGGATCTTTTTCTTGATCCATTGTGTTCACACTTTATAGCAACCGAAAATTTCCATTTTTCCACATCTCCATCTAGTGGTGTTGGGTTTTCGAATTCTTCGTCAACCTCTCTCTGATACGGAACTGCAACCATTACTCCCATGTTACCTATTTCCGCGTAACATTCTGGAAAATTCTCACGTATATGTTGGGCAAATTTTCCATTTTTTAAATCAGGTAAAATCTCTTTGTAGCACTCCATTGTTGTTACAAGATAGTTTTTTTCGCCAATAAAATTTAATCCATTTCCGCTGTAAATATCCTCTTTGCAACTTTTGATTTCATAGCATGTAAATATTCCTTTTTCGATTGATGAGATAGAACACTGGTTTTCCGGAATAAACTGCATGTAATTTACTCTTCTTGGCTTTCCTGCTGCGTAGCCATAATCAAGGCTTACTTCTCTAGCCCAGTATTTACCTGGGCCAGAAAAACGGCTTTTTTCCAGTAATTGACTAAGAAATTTTGTTGTTTCAGATCTTTTCATACAACCACCTCGCTATCTGCTGGTATCTGATAATCAATATGTCCATTTACATAGGCTTCCTGAATCATATCCAGTACCTTCATGGCTTTTTCTTTTGCGGAATATCTTCCGACCATGAGTGAGCCTGTGCCATCTTCGACATAGATATCCTCACTATCCTTTTCAGGAAACGCTGATACTGTGCAAATATTGTCGAAATTTACAATCATTCTTTTATCCTGACTTCTGATTAGCATTTTGTGTCCTCCTTAATCTTACAAAAATCGCATTCAGTATTGCATTTTTTCCACTCATCTGAATATTCTTCATATCCTTCCGCTCCGTTCAAATACTTGTATGCAAGCGCATTCATACATCTTTCACAGGCCGTAGAAAAAACAACGAGTGCTTCCTGTAGCGTATAATCTCCACTATTTACCATTGCCATTATGACATCCTGATTTGCACCTCCAATACTTGTATGAAGGTCAATAAGTGATGTAATATCCGTTCCATAATCCCATTTTCTTCCCCATGGCTGCCACCACTTTCTTGTTTGGTTACACCCACAATTAGTGCATATATGGCCTTTTAATCCCTTTATCAGACCTGTATCCTTTTTCCAATATTTTCTTTTGTGTTTGCACGTTTCCTTTTGAGATTTGCTATGTACCGCATAAATGCATTCCGTTATTTGCAACGGGAAACAAGAATGATACGTTCTTGCCTTTTCCGGTGCTTTACACATTAAATCTTCTTTTTGATTAATCACATTTCCGTTTTCATCCTCGTACCAAATTCCTAACTTCAATTTTTCTTTATCAATATTCATTACTTCCTCGCTTTCCCCATGTAAGCAACTGGCACGCTATCAATTTAGATTTACGTTCATTTTTCTTGCTATAGTTTCTATAACTGTCACTGTTACACCGTTTCCTGCCTGCTTGTATAACTGGCTGTCAGAATTTACGAACTGTGCTTTTTCAAAATAATCATCAGACCAACCTTGCAACCTAAAGCATTCTTTTGGGGTTAATTTTCTGATTGCTATGTAGCACTGATATTTTTCATACCACACTGCATATACCGTTAATTCTTCTGATACCTGCACAAATATTCCTTGATTGCATGTTCCATTTGGCACACAATTAAATCCCGTAGGTTCAATCGCTACGCCATGTATATTTGCTCTTGTGAGCGTAAACATTGGTTCGCCATTTTCTTTGAATCTTCTTCCATTCTGACGTTTTTCTACTCGATCCGGTGTCATAACCGGAAGAGCTATCTTCGGATTGTTGTTATGTCCTGCCGAATGGCATTTTGCAATACCATCAGTCGAAAGAATTTTGCCGTCCTGAGACGAGCTTATTTCACCGATAATTTTTATGGATACTTTGGGTTCTGTGTTTCCTCCCGGCTTCGTACTGATTGTTGGAGCTAATCCATCATCGCTATAAACTCTATCTCGCTGTGAATTTCTACCATTAAGACAACCAAAAAGATTTAACGAAACACTATTTTTTCCGTCTGCTCCTTCGATAGGAAATACTTTTGCGGTACTTCTCCCTCTAAGATGTCCGATAATGAAACATCTTTCCCGGTTTTGTGGCACT
>CAJMSZ010000101.1 GCA_905216215.1 uncultured bacterium
TTCCCATAATTCATTCCTCCATCCTTTTGCCTGAGAGATTTGCAGATCTGTTTTCTGCTTACACCTTCGGCGCTTTTCATTTCATTACGAAAAGACTCTCCTGAGTTTTTTATGATAACGTAATCGCATTGCAGCAAATTCGTCAAAGTAATTGTCATTATTTTGAGAATAAATCCTCACCCAAATCGCTTTAGCACGTCTTTGCTTTAGCACGATGTAGGATAGCTTATCATGAATCTTTACATATAGCAAGATATTTTATAATTAAAAATGCAGGCAGCATTTATAAGTTATAATTATAATTCCTGTCTGCATCTGTATTTTTATTCTTTTCCGACTGCCTTTCAGAATCCGAAATCTGCATAATCTTCCGGCAAAAAACGGTGATAGATCATATGACACCCTTCGTCCTTAAAGCAGTAATAGTATTCGTCCTCATTTCCTTCCGGAAATCTTACCCAAAAGTCAAATTCTCCGTTGTCCATATCTCCAACCCTGATATCTTTTGCCTCTTCCTGAAATACAGCAAGGATATCTTCTTTTTTGATTCCGTGATTCATCATCAGTTCCACCAGCTTTTTGATGAATTCATTTTCTGCCGTATGTTCATGTACATAGACACTTCCCTGTTCCGGAATATGCAGGCAGAATCTGTCTTTTTTGTGCGTCACACAGATATCTCCGAGTTTTTTCTTCACTTCTTCCGGGAACTGTTCCAGACGTGTCTGCATCTCATCCACATCGTCATCCGCCTCAAAGAAATGATTGAGGGAAATCAATGGATAATACAAACGGATCTCTTCTTTTCGAAATCCAAGTTTTGCCTGTTCTTCTTTTATAATATCGATCAAATTTTTTTCCAAACGTTTAAATCCCATTTCTGTTCTACGTGCTCCTTTTATTTCTCATATATTCAGCTTTCCTGTTCCATGTCTCCTAATTGACAAGCCCATTTCCAATACATTATACTACATTTATAATATTTACTGTATTTTAACATCAGATTTTTAAGGAGGAAATTTATCATGATCATCAAACATGGACTTGTGGTAGATCCTGCATCTGGTCTGTCCGAGCATATGGATATACTGGTGAAGAACGGAAAAATTGCAAGAATCGCACCTGAAATTTCAGAAGATTCCGAGGAGATTCTAGAAGCCGGAGGACTCGTTGTCGGACCGGGACTCATCGATACACATGTACATTTCCGTGATCCGGGATTTACATATAAAGAAGATATCCATACAGGAGCAAAGGCATCTGCAAAAGGCGGGTTTACTACTGTAATCTGTATGGCGAATACATCCCCTACGGTCGACAATACAGACACCCTAAAAGATAATCTTGCACGTGCTTCCAAAGAAGATATCCGTATCTTCCAGGCTGCTGCAATCTCCCGTTCATTAAAGGGCCGGGACGAAGTAGACATGCTTGCATTAAAAGAAGCCGGGGCATGCGGATTTACCGATGACGGCATCCCTCTTCTGAATGCTGAGTTCTGCTATCAGGCGATGAAAAATGCCGCAAAGTTAAACGTTCCGATCAGTCTTCACGAAGAAGACCCGGCTTTTATCCGCAACAACGGAATCAATCATGGCAAAGTATCCGATGCACTCGGCATCTACGGTTCTCCATCCATTGCCGAAGAAGCACTGGTGGCAAGAGACTGTCTTCTGGCGCTCCGTTCCGGTGCAGATGTTGTAATCCAGCATATCAGTTCTGGTGTATCGATTGATCTGATCCGTACATACAAAAAACTGGGGGCAAAATTACACGCTGAAGCAACACCGCACCACTTCTCCTTAACAGAAGACGCTGTTTTGGAACATGGCACGCTGGCAAAGATGAATCCGCCGCTTCGTACGGAAAATGACCGCCAGCAGATTATTGCAGGACTCGCTGATGGAACTATTGACCTGATTGCTACGGATCATGCCCCACACAGCACAGAAGAAAAATCCAAACCGATCACAGAAGCCCCAAGCGGCATTATCGGTCTCGAGACCTCCCTTGCACTCGGTATCACCAACCTTGTAAAGCCCGGATATCTGACCATGATACAACTTCTGGAAAAAATGACAGTGAACCCGGCAAAGCTATACCATCTGCCTTACGGAACAATTCAGGAAGGTGCAGATGCAGACTTTGTTATATTTGACCCTGATGAAACATGGATCCCGAAAGAATATGCTTCCAAATCATCAAACTCACCATTTACCGGAAAGGAACTTACCGGTAAGGTGAAATATACGATTTGCGGAGGAAACGTCGTATATTCTGATATAAAATAAGCTTGGGATTTAATTCAGGAAGGCTGTGGATACCCGAACCGGAATAAAGCTTGAAAAGGTGTTCCTGTTCAGGTTCCATCGGCGGGTCAATTCTAAAGGGGCAAAATTCTGCTAAAAGCAGGCTTTCAAAATTTGAAACTCGGCATACGCCTCAGACAGTCAAATTTTGAAAACCCAACGCAGAATTTTGCCCCTTAAGAATTACCAACGCCTCTTTCACATTCACTGGAACGCCTTTCCAAGTTTTATTCCGTGTGTATCAAATGCCTTACGAATGAAATGGCAATTGCGTAACCGTAGTGTCCTCCACCGGGTTACACTTCCGGGCATTTTATTTATTAACATCCGCTGCCAGTCACGACTTGAA
>CAJMSZ010000102.1 GCA_905216215.1 uncultured bacterium
CTTCCGGCTCCCATTTCCAACTTCTGCATTCTGGCTGTCGGTGCAACACTCTGTTTTAATTCATTCATTTCTTTTCCTCTCTTGTCTGTCAATTACTTTTATCTTCATATTCAAGCATTCCATTCAAGTCTCAAGGGTATCTCCCGATAGTATATGATACTAAACCCTTTCAAAGAAGTCAACAAATTAATGTATTCTTATCCGCTTGTCCACTAGGCAAAATACCCCATCTATGCTATACTGTTGCCAAAAATTCACATTTATGAGGAGGTTAGAATTGTGAAAAGAAAAGGACTTATCACATTAGCAACTGTTCTGGTTCTCGGAATGGCTGCCACAACGGTTCATGCGGCAGAATCAGCAGACCAGAACCCACCTGACGCAACGGAGGAAACCTACAAGCCATTCCATGCAAACTTGGATGAGGACACTCCACTTATCGAAACCGAAGCAGACATCGCTGAGGAAAATGCAACTACATACCCAGAAGTAAAATTGGATGCTACTAATTTCCCAGATGAAGACTTCCGGAATTTTATCGCTGACACCTGCGATACAAATAAGGATGATATCTTACAGTCTGATGAAATCCGTGCAGCAAAAGAATTAAGCACAGATTATGAAGTATATTTTTCTTCTGCCAAAGGTATTGAACACTTAAAGAACCTGAAGAAGTTCTCAGCCCCAATGGCAGGATTCAGTGCAATCGATGTATCCCAGAACACGAAGCTTCAGATTCTGGAAATCGGTTCCAACGAAGATCTGGCATCTATTGATGTTTCTAACAATAAGGTACTTCGTATTTTAGATATTTCAGGTTCTAAGATTGCAACCATCAACGTATCTAACAATCCAGAATTAAGATGGCTGTTTGCATTTGACTGTCCAATGACTTCTGTTGATGTCAGCCACAACGCGAAATTAAAACGACTGGATATGGCAAGAACACAGCTTACCAGCATTGATGTAACCAACAATCCAAAGCTTCAGGCCTTGAACATCGAAAAAACAAATGTAACCAGCATCGACACTAGTAAGAACCGAGATCTTTACGAGTTCTACTTCCAAGGAACCAACATTTCCAGCGTAGATTTCACTAAGAACTGGAATTTGGCACAAGTATGGGCCAGTGGAACCAAACTGACCAGTCTGGATGTCAGCCACTGTCACAATCTGTGGGTATTATATATACAGGATCTGCCAGAACTGAAAGAAGTGGATTTCTCCAAATGCCCTGCGTTATACGAGTTATATGCATCGAATTCCGGTCTGGAAAAACTGGACCTTTCCACACACACAATTTTAAACTGTGTAGAAATCAACGGAACAAAGATCAAAGAACTGGACATCAGAAACAGCAAAGACATTAACGGTCTTAACATTTCTGACACACCAATTACATCCATTGATCTTTCACAGAACACAGAATTAAAACGACTGGAATTAAAGAATACACCAATCCGGCAGCTTGACCTTTCACAGAATAAAGCGCTCAAAAAGCTCTATATTGATAACACCAATATAGAAAACCTGAAGGATTTAGATTTATCTACTTGTGAAGCACTCGAAGAAGTGGGATGCAGCAATGCAGGTATCGAATCACTGATCTTACCAGCTAATTCCGATCTTTGTTATGTAGATTGCAGCAACAACCACTTAAAAGAACTGGATTTATCGAAAGCTCCAATGCTTTGGTGGGAACTGAAATATTCTCCACAGAACATTAACACAATAGGCGAACTGAAGAATGGCAAGATCTGCGTTGATTTGAAGCAGTATGTATCAGACCTCAGCAAAGTAACAATTGCCCCTTCTGAAGATTACACCTATGACGCAGAAAATGGATTGCTTACCTTTGCCGATCCATCCGCTGCATATTTTACTTATTCTTATGCACATGGATATAAACACGATGTCACTGCAGAACCTATGACTGTTCAGGCAAATATCGATGTGGCATACAAGGTGCTGAATGGTGGTAATCAGACCATAACTCCTGGAAGCTCCCTGACTTTCCAATGCAACGGAACAAAAAATCTCTTCCAGGGTATCGCTATTGATCAGGTATCTCTTTCTTCTGACCACTATACAGTAAAAGAAACGGAAGAAGGATTAACATTTGTAATCAGTAAAGAAGCACTTGACGCAGTAGCCAGTGGAGAACACAAGATCGTTGTTGCTTATGAAAATGGTGTAGCAGAACTCACATTCACAAAAGCGGACAATAAGCCAGCTACTCCTTCCACACCAACAGACTCTCAGAAACCATCCGGCAACAAAAAACCAGCTAACACAGTTGCAACAGGAGACTCTGCAGCAGTCATTCCTTTCATGATTTTACTTGTTTTATCATTCTCAGTGTTCGCAGTAACATTCAGAAAAAAATTAACAAATAGATAAAGACACCGAGCGGCAGGAATTTATCCTGCCGTTCGTTCGGTTTTAGCTGATAAATCTTTCTGTGTCATATTCTGCTGCACTCTTGCATCAATCATCGCCTGGATAATATCATATTCCGGTTGCAATGCATCATATTCTGCCTTTACCTCCGGATTCTGCAATGCTCTTTTTTTATAATCTTTATAGCTGCTCATTGCCATACCTCCGTTCATAATCTGCTTTATACTTCTTTGCCAGTTCTTTTTCTGCC
>CAJMSZ010000103.1 GCA_905216215.1 uncultured bacterium
AAGTATTGCTATTTTCTTCATTTTTTCCTCCATTACAACAGCAGAACCGCCAGATAATAAATAACAGGAGCTGTAAAGATTACACTGTCAAACCGGTCCAGAATTCCACCATGCCCAGGTATTAATGTACCATAATCTTTAATCTCGTGATTTCTTTTAATAGCAGAAGCTGCAAGATCACCAACCATAGAAATCATGCCACCAATCAGACAAATCAATGCATATTCCAATGGTGGTACCGACATTCCACCCCAATGGTTTACGGCAAGTGCATATAATGCTCCCAGAAGTGCTGCTCCTATTAAGCCGCCGATTCCACCTTCGACCGATTTCTTCGGACTAAGTTTCGGCGCCATTTTATGTTTTCCAAATAAAACACCCACACAATATGCACAGGTATCACATCCCCATGAGCAAAGGAAAACAAGTGGCACCAAAACAAGTCCATCTGTTCTCATTCTTGTCAGATAAATGAAAGAAAGCATCACAGATACATAAAATACGCCGAAAAATCCACCACTAATCTGCTCAAAAACATATTTTGGAAAAGCAAATACGTAGACAAACATAAAAGCAACCAGAACGGCAATTACGAACAGCATTGGATCGACAGAAACTCCACCAAGCAGAAGAAGATAATAAACCAGCGTTGCAAGATATCCAATTCCTCCAGGTAAAGTTTTATCAATCTTAATCACTTTATACAATTCATTCAACCCAATCAGACTAATTCCACATAAGGTGATCCATAGTAGTGGTCCACCTGAATAAATCGTAATAAAAGCAATGATTACAAGTACAATTCCACTGATTAATCTGGTCTTAAACATTAGACTTCCTCCTTTATCGCCCCATAACGCCGGTCCCTATTATTATATTGAGCGATTGCCTTTTCTAATTCTTCTTTTGTAAAATCTGGCCATGGTACATCCGTAAAATAGAATTCTGTATATGCAAGCTGCCATAACAGATAATTGGAAAGTCTTAATTCACCACTGGTACGAATCAGCAAATCAGGGTCCGGAATTCCATGGGTATCCAGGTAGCCTTCAAAGACTTCTTCTGAAATCTCTTCCGTCTGAAGCTTTCCCTCTACACAGTCTCTCGTCATCCTCTTCATGGCACGGATCATTTCATCACGACTGCCATAGTTAATCGCAATTTGAAAATTGAGTCCGTCATTATCCTTCGATGCCTCTTCCAACTCCCGGATGCGGTTCCGTATATCTTCATCCAACCCGGTCTTATCTCCGATTACACGTACTTTCATACGATTTTTTTCTGCAGTTTTGAGACAAGTTTTCATATAATTACGTAAAAGAGTCATAAGCATGTTCACTTCGCTTTCAGGCCGTTTCCAGTTTTCAGTCGAAAATGCATACACAGTTAGATACTTTACACCCATTTTATATGCCACTTCACATATCTTTTCTACATTCTTGCTTCCCTGTGTGTGTCCGTAATTGCGAGGCATTCCTTTTGCCTTTGCCCAACGTCCATTTCCATCTAATATAATCGCTATATGCTGTGGTACCTTCATAGCCATTTTCCTTTCTAGTATCTTTTTATAATTATAAAATCAAAAAATCCAGGAATTTTTATCACAAACCTGATAAACGAAAAGAGGGGCCCGCTCTTTCACTGCCCCTCTATATATTCTCTTATACTGTCATTACTTCTTTTGATTTTGCTTCAACCGCATTTTCCACTTCTTTGATATACTTATCAGTAAGCTTCTGAAGTTCATCTTCCAAATCTTTGATTTCATCTTCAGAAACTTCCGTTCCTTTCAACTTCTTAAAAGCATCATTTCCGTCACGGCGGATATTACGGATTGCAACCTTGGCTGCTTCTCCTTTTTTCTTAACATCTTTTACCAATTCTTTTCTTCGTTCTTCTGTCAGTTCCGGGAATACAAGACGGATTGCATTACCATCGTTTGTAGGATTGATTCCGATATCAGACATCTGGATTGCTTTTTCAATGTCACGGATAATCTTCTTTTCCCAAGGCTGAATCTGAATCAGGCGTGGTTTTGGAACAGAAATGTTGGCAACCTGCTGAATCGGAGTTGGTGTTCCATAATATTCTACTGTAAGTCTGTTCAGAATATTTGGATTAGCGCGTCCTGCACGAATGGTTCCCAGTTCTCCATCAAGGCTGGATAATGTCTTCTGCATTTTGTCATCATATACTTTTATTTTTTCATTCATATTCTTTTCCTCCTGCTATCTGCATTCTTTTATTTCACTACTCCACATATTTTATACGGTCACTTTTGTGCCGTTAAACTTACCACTCATGGTATTAACAATGCTGTTCTCTTCACTTAATCCAAATACCAGCATTGGCATCTTATTCTCCATACACAGGATTGTTGCAGTAAGGTCCACTGCCATAAGCTTCTTATCCAGCATTTCCTGTATAGATATCTCATTGTACTTCTTTGCTTCAGGATTCACTTTCGGGTCACTGTCATAAATTCCATCAATCGCCTTCGCCAGAAGCATTGCATCTGCCTCAATTTCAATCGCACGAAGGACAGCCCCTGTATCTGTTGAGAAATATGGATGACCTGTTCCTCCTGCAAAGAATACAACCT
>CAJMSZ010000104.1 GCA_905216215.1 uncultured bacterium
GACTTCTGGCTGTAGGAGCATATATTGCTATGGCAGGTGACGAATGTGCGAGAGCTGTGGGAATGGTACTTAGATGGAAGAGTGGAAAATGGAAAAGTAAAGGTCTTGTAGAAGTATAGGAGAGATTATGTACTTTGAATTAAAGGAAAATAAACCACATGGTACAAAGGATGATCCGTTTAGTACATATCATATAAAAAATGAAGGACGATCATTTCAGATACCGGTTCATTGGCATGATGAACTGGAAATTATATATGTAAAAAGTGGTTTTTTGACTGTTAGTATATCAGGAGAAAATTATATTGGAACCCCCGGGGATGCTTTTGTAGTGTCGCCGGGTAATCTGCATTTTATGGGTTCACAGACTGGTACAGTGGATTATTTTACTTTCCTTTTTCCGTTAAAATACATATCTTTTTGTATAAATGACATGTTGGATGATAAATTACTGGAGCCGTTAAAAAATGGTCATCTGATGATAAGTCCAAGAGTAAAAGATACAGCAAAAGAACTATGTGAGCAGTTGGTTGAAATATATGTGGCAAAAAATAAGAAAACTGAGTCCATAATAACTGCTCAGATAAAGACAAAAATAATTCTTTTACAATTTATTCTTGAAATGTGGGAGAGGGGCTTTGTAATCGAAAATGATAAAAGCGGGAGAAATACGATAGAAAAAGAAATGATTTCATATATACAGCAGAATTTTATGGAAAAGATATCATTAAAAGAATTTAGTGAGCAGTTTCATCTTTCGGAAAAATATATATCGCGATATTTTAAGGAACATTTTCATATTACCCTTTCGCAATATATAACACATTTAAGGTTAGAGCATGCAAAACAGCTGTTACAAGATACGGATATTCCTGTTACAGAGATTGCAATGCAGAGTGGATATCAGAATGTAAGCTATTTTATCAGAAGCTTCAAAAAAACATATGGAGTTTCTCCGTTAAAATATAGAAAAAAATAAGCCAGGTATATGGTTAGAAAGGAGAGGATATCCCGGTAGAATCAGAAAATCTGCCGGAGAGATATCGAGAATGAGTATGGGAAATAAGAATAAATGGTGGAGAAATGCAGTTGTATATCAGATTTATCCGAAAAGCTTTCAAGATTCGGATGGAGATGGAATTGGTGATATTCCAGGAATTATCAGCAGATTGGATTATTTGAAAAAACTTGGAATAGATGCAATCTGGCTTTCACCGGTGTATCGTTCGCCACAGGATGACAATGGATACGATATTTCAGATTATCAGGATATTGAGCCGATGTTCGGAACAATGGAAGATATGGAACAGTTATTTGCGGAGGCGAAGAAACGCGGAATTCGAATTATGATGGATCTTGTGTTGAATCATACTTCTGATGAACACAGATGGTTTTTGGAAGCAAAGAAAAGTAAAGACAATCCGTATCATGATTATTATGTGTGGCGTGACGGAGAAGAAGACGTTTATCCAAACGATATGAATTCTGTATTCGGCGGACCGGCATGGGAGTGGGTTCCAGAACTGGGACAGTATTATTTTCATCAATTTTCAGTGAAACAGCCGGATCTGAACTGGGAGAATCCGAAAGTGAGAAGAGAGCTCTATGATATGATTCTCTGGTGGATGGAAAAAGGGGCAGGCGGATTTCGTCTGGATGTAATTGATCAGATTGCAAAAGAGCCAGATCTTAAGATCACAAATAATGGACCAAAGTTGCATGAATTTCTGCGTGAATTAAGCAGGGAAACATTTCAGAAGGGCGACATGATCACTGTAGGAGAAGCCTGGGGAGCAACACCGGAAATTGCAAAGAAATATAGTAATCCGGATGGAAGTGAATTTTCCATGGTTTTCCAGTTTGAGCACATTATGCTTGATCAGGAAGAAGGAAAGGAAAAATGGGACACGATTCCATTGAATCTGGTAAAGCTGAAAAAATGCCTTGCAAAGTGGCAGAATACTTTATATCAGGCAGGATGGAACAGTCTGTTCATGAATAACCATGATCTTCCTAGAATCGTGTCGCGCTGGGGAAATGACGGAAAATACAGAAAAGAGTCGGCAAAAATGCTGGCGACAATGCTTCATGGAATGCAGGGAACTCCTTACATTTACCAGGGAGAAGAGCTGGGAATGACGAATGTGCAGTTTGACAGCATTGAGGAATATGAAGATATTGAGACATTGAATATATACAAAGAGCGCCTGGAAAAAGGATATCAGCCAGAAGAAATCCTGCATTCTATTTACGCAAGAAGTCGTGATAATGCCCGTACTCCGATGCAGTGGAGCAGTGAGAGAAACGGAGGCTTCACAACAGGAGAACCATGGTTTGCGGTGAATCCAAATTATATCAGGATTAATGCGAAAGAGGCACTGGAAGATGAAAATTCGGTATTTTACTATTATCAGAAGCTGATTCGTTTAAGAAAAGAAAATCCAGTATTTGTGGATGGAAAATTTGACCTTCTTCTGCCGGAAGATGAGAAGATTTTTACCTATACGAGAACAGATGAGCATACAAAGATGCTGGTATGTGCAAACTTTACGGATGAGGAAGTTAGCTGCCCATTGCTTGATGAGTGGAAAGA
>CAJMSZ010000105.1 GCA_905216215.1 uncultured bacterium
TAATTGTGCGAGTAGTATCTTTACCTGCTCTTAACGCTGTGTTATTTGCCATTTTAATTTCCTCCTGTTTTTTTGTACATGACCGTAATAAAAAAGTGTCTTCGACACTTCAACTCCCCTGCCCCTCAATCTTGAGGGGATAGGGGTTTCTTTTTTTCAACTTTTCATTCATAATAGGCTTATGAATATCTTACAAAGAATCTTTACTGACTACTATGAAGAAATTAAATATACACTTCATCCCAGATCTACTGAGATGGAAAATATCGATAAGATGATCAACTGTGGTGATCCATCTTTTGGCGGTGCCATGTACGGTTGTCCCCATTGCGGCAAGCTTAAATTTGTCCCATTCCGATGCCACAGCCGTTTCTGCCCTACCTGCGGAAACAAGTATTCCATGGAACGCACTACTTCCATGTCTTTTAAACTTGTTAATGTCCAGCACCGCCACTGTGTTTTTACTATTGATGAAAATCTTCGTGACTTTTTTCTTGAAGACCGTACTCTGCTCGACTGCCTCTTTCACTCTGTTACCAGTGTCGTCTCTCGTATGTTCTTCAAAATGAACAAGTCTAAAAATTATACACCTGGTTTTATTATGGTACTACATACTTTTGGCAGGGATTTAAAATGGAATCCCCACATCCACTGTCTTATATCGGAAGGTGGTTACAGTGATGATGGATTCTGGCGTCCGGTCCACCACTTCAATTATACTTATCTGCGTAATGCTTTCCGCACAGCACTGCTTGATGAAATGGGACGCAGACTCGGATCTTCTTTCAAAAAAATAAAATCCCAGTGCTACACGAATCATAAAGAAGGCTTTTACGTTTATGCAAAACCAAACAAGTGTGACCCTGAAACGGTCATAAAATACATTGGACGTTATCTTGGACGGCCAGTTATTGCCACATCCAGAATTGACAGCTATGATGAGGACTCGGAAACAGTCACATTTCATTACAACCGTCATGAAGATGACAAATATATTCAGGAAACAATCCCTGCATTAGATTTCATCAGGCGTTTGATCCGGCACATACCGGAGAAACACTTTAAAATGATCCGGTATGGCGGTCTTTATGCACGTCACCGCGAAATAGATAAAAATCTGCACCTAGCAATTTCAAAAGCGAAACGGCATACTCTGCGCGACTTTAACAAATGGCGCACAGCTATCCTTTCTTCTTTTGGATATGATCCATTAAAGTGTCCAGACTGTAAACATGAAATGCTCTTTCTGGAACTTTACTTTAACCACAAGCGCGTCTCCCTCGAAGAAATGTACGAGAAAATAATGTCCAAAGCTCGTAGAAGATGGTCTTCTGCATAATTTTTATGGATTCTGTGATATAATCCTCTCAAAGGAGGAAAACACCATGAAACCAGATATCGAGGAACTGCGCAAAAAATACATCGAAAATCCACCAGAAGGAATGACTTCCAGGGACATTCGCCACATGAGCGAAGAAGAACTTCTGGATATGGATTATTTTCTAAATGATGACGAACTTGATGACGATTTTGGAGAGGAAGGCTTTTATATCTTCTAATCCAAGAATCGTCTTGTCGTCGTGCCCGCCTCCGTGCGGGCATTTTTCAATTCAAGAGAGCGCCACAGGCGGTCTTTCCTATAAAGCAAAAAGAAAGCCCTCAGAGTTGCCGCTCTGAGGGCTTTCGTGCTGCATACATTGAACATATCGCTTCTTTCTTGCCGAATGGCATTATAACCTATGCATATCTAAAAGTCAATATATTATAATTTTAATAGCATATTTAAAAACCATGTTCTAAAACGGCAGTTTCCCTGCAATTTTCTTCAGGTAGGCTCCGCCTGGCATCATGGCAAACTGCTCATCAGATGGCTTGCTCACTGCCAGATATACAATAAAATAGACAGCCATTCCAAGAACCACTGCGATTCCAAGGCTGATGAAATTGGAATGGATCAGCTTATAAATTCCATAATAGGAAAATCCAGCCACTACAGCCATAGGCACGGATGCCAGAAGCGGATTCAGGTATGCGCTCCTCCATGGATTTTTGTACTGCATATACTGTTTCATAGCCCGCTCGTTCAGCAGACACATGACTACCGCATAAATAATCATTGCCACTACAATGGCATATACGCCAAGGTCAGTTGCAAACAGCAGAATTGCCATGGCAATCACATCCACTACCAGAGCAATTGCTGCATTGATCATGGGGATATTGGGCTTTCCAATTCCCTGTAGCACACCATTGGAAATATTGGAATTTCCATTGAGGATGATGGTAATGACACCAAGCATCATCAGCTGAGCTGCTGCCCCCTCTGTTCGCGGAAACAGAAGTCTTGTGATCGGGCCGGCAAGAACTGCAAGTCCAACTGCACATGGAATGGAAATAAACATACTGATCCAGGTTGCGCGGTCAATCTTGTCTCTGGCACTGTCCATGTCCCTCTTGGCATACTGGGCAGAAACCTCCGGAATCATGGATGTGGGGGCTGTGCTTGCAAGCGTAAGGGGAATATTGATCAGGGTCATATAATAAC
>CAJMSZ010000106.1 GCA_905216215.1 uncultured bacterium
TGTCCGCTGTAAATTCATAATCATTGGTAACTTCTTTGCCATCAATGAGCAGCTTGGCATTTTCTGCCTTAACCATCTGCCAACCGGACAACTTATAGTTCGTACCAATTTCCAATCCCTCTAAAGTAACCGTATCCACAATCGTCAGATCTTTTCCGGCTTCCACCTCTTTCTTACCGTTCTTATCCGTTGCTGTGGTATGAATCGAAATCTTTCGCTCCGTAATCAGGACGGTCTGACCTTCATCGTCAATGTCCTTATGCTCTGCAACTTTTACAGGTTCTTCCGGATTCTTCAGATCGTATAATTCTTCAAATGTAACCAGATTCTGTCCGCCAAGTTCTGATGCATCAAACATATAAGAAATTTCTACCTTCATTTTTTCATTGTCAGCAACAAAGGTATAATCACTCTCCACACGCTTTCCATCAATGAGCAGTTCTGCATTTTCCTCTTTCAGCATCTGCCAGCCTTTTAACTGATATTTTCTTCCTTCTTCCAGACCGTCCAGCGTAACCGTATCTACAATCGTTACTTTCTTTCCTGCAACAATTATTTTTTCGCCCGTTTCTTTATCCGTTGCTGTTGTATGAATAGTAATCTCTTTTTCATACTCATCGGTCAGTGTTCCAAGGTCGATTGTTACTTTATTTCTGCTGACAACAACTTCAAATGCTGGAATCAATTTCATACCTTTGTTGGATTCACAAGCTAACTCCTCAATCTCATAAGTGTCATAAAGTAATGCACCTTTACTGTCATCCGGCTCAGAAGTTCCGAACCAGATTCCGTCCTCACTGGATTTCCCGGCATTTGTATTTCTCTTATGAGATGCCCAATTGGAAGCAGTTGAAAACTGACCGTTCTTATCTGTCACTACGATATGGCTCTCTCCGGTTGTTTTACTTGTAATCTTAAAAGGAACATTTGCAAACCTCTTATGTGTACCTGCTCCAATCTTTACTCCTTCTAAATCTCCACGTTTAATCTGGTTGTAAATGGAATGGCTTTCGTCTGTTAAATCTACGATTTTTCCATTTTCCGTAATCGAAAATTCAATCGCTTTTGCCCCGTCAGTCAGATAACCTTCCGGTGCTTTGGTTTCTTCCAGTTTGTATTTACCATACGGAAGTAAATCTGCCGTCGTTGTTGCAATTCCGTCAATCCCTGTCTGAATCGTCTTAACTGTCTCGTTCTTTTTGTATAGCTTTCCTTCTACCAGAACCGAATTTTCATTCAAAGAAATAATTGCAAATGCTGCATCTTTTAATGTGGCACTTCCCTGTGCCTTAGTGTCTTTTGTCTCTAAATCACGTTTCTGAATCTTCACACCACCTCGGATTACCTGATCAGATACGGAATACTGATTGCTTCCGGAAAGAACTGCAAGTTCTCCGTCCTCTGTAATCTGTGTCAGATATATTCCTTTTATCTGCTCTGTGTTGTCCCCTGCCTTCATATAAGCTCCGTCAAGTAAATATCCGTCTGGTGCTTTGGTCTCTTCAACAGTCAGTGTTCCAAGTGGTAATACGCTTTTTTCATTCTGGGTGTAAAATGCATCTCCGGATACTTTGTAAGCATCTGCCAGTTTTGTCACATAATGAATATTTCCATTACTGTCTTTTTCAGCTACCGTCTTTGTAACCCAGGTACGTGTTGCTTTCTCTGGTAAATTGTCTTTTGTATAAAGTCCGTCATAATAATGCCAGGTAAACTCTGCTCCTGCCAATGCAGCATCACCCTGTGCAGTTGCTTTTCCTGTCTCCATATCAATCTTGAACAGGTCTACCAGTGTCTCTGTCACTTTCGGAACATCGGAAACATTTAATACGGCTTTTTTTCCGGCTTCAACCTTCAGACTGTGTACTGTCGTATCCAGCTTATATCCTTTCGGTGCAGAAAGCTCTTTGATATAAACAGTCCCTGCAGTCACTTCAACTTCATTCGTATCGCCATTTTCATTTGTTGTAAGTGTTCCAATCTGATTACTACAATTCTGGTCTAAAAATATGCCAAAGGTTGCTCCAACAATGGAATACATCACATTTCCATTTGTGACAATCTTATTTGCAGTTGTCTTTTTTACCTTCGCATTTCCGACATTCAGTTCTGCCCAAAACTGTCCAAGATCCTGTCCTTCACCAGTATAGATATATCCGCCACATTTATAGCGACCTTTGTTTGCCTGTACAAATGCTCTCGCTCCTGCATACACTTCATTCTGAATATCCTGTGAAATCTCAGAATATGCAGCTCGTACATTATCACACTGCCAGCCTAAATACTCACTCAGTCTCTGCCATACTACACACTGTTCCAACAGATATCCCTGATTCGCATTCAGGTTGCTGTGACTGCCTCTATACTGCTTTACATACTCCAGTGACAATGCCACATCTTCGATTTGTTCGGCACTCATGCTAGCACTTACATCGTGTCTAGTTTTATACCCATTTTTGAATCCGGTG
>CAJMSZ010000107.1 GCA_905216215.1 uncultured bacterium
TAATCTGCCTGATATGTTTTTGCATCCAGCATCAGGAAAACATCATCCACATTCATTGACAGCTTTTGAAACAGCTCATCCCTGTACAGGATCTCTGTATCTTTTCTTCTGAGACTTGCCCTGCTTTTTTGAATAATAAGACTGATAAGTAAAACGGCAATACAGAGTACAACCACACTAACAAGCAGCATTGTACTACGCTGCAGACTGTTCATACTGGCATTGACGATATCCGCCCTTACAAGTCCCAGAAACATCCAGTCCTGGATATCCGATTTTTCATAGACCAGATAGTAATTCTCTTTATCCAGATTCACCAGCATCGCATCGGTACATCCTGCTTTCAACTTTTCCAAAAGCTCATTGATTTCTTTTTCGGACATGTCTGAATGTTCTCTCAGAACGCCAAAGAAGTTATACACGTTCCCCCATGACTCAGAAGAATGATCGACCACAACACGCCCATCCGGATGAACAATAAAACTCTGAGCATTTCCATCGAAGGCAGAAATATCCAGCACATCTACAATATCAGAGTTTTCATAGGCAATGGCAATCGCATCATATTCAAATCCCTGATAAATTCCATGAGCCTTAGGAGTAGCAAAAACAAGCATCTGCGACTTTCCTGGAACTGCTGCACTCGCTATCACATCATTCCCCTTCCGGATCTCCTCTTCAATATTATCCTGTAACCCAAGATACCCGGTTTCGCCTGTTATCACCTTATAGTGCCCGTCAGATGACAGAAAATAAAATTCTAAAAATCCTGCATCTTCCTGCGCTTTCTTAATACAATCACGAATTTCTTCTTCACTGGCGGTATTCTGCAGATTCTCTCCCCACATGTGGAGATAAGTCAAGTTCTTATCTGTCAGTTCCCTCAGCATATTATCAGACTGGTGAAAAACCTCCGTCAGATGAGATACACTTTCCTCATAAATAGTTTTCGACACAAATCCAAAATATCGGAAAACCATCAAAACAATTCCCACCAAAACAGCTATAAAGACAGCTGCCTTTAATTGTTTTTTCCTGACAGTCTTCTTTCTATCTGTATTATGATTCTTAATATCCATTCTTCTTACCTCAAAGTCATGTAATCTTCAGGCTCTGCAAGAATGGCATTACCATCTGAAACATATCCTGTCCAGGTGTCTTTCACAGTAATATCTCCTCCATCAAACACAGTATTCTCAT
Organism: uncultured bacterium; assembly: GCA_905216215.1. GTDB lineage: Bacteria > Bacillota > Clostridia > Lachnospirales > Lachnospiraceae > Allocoprococcus. Next base: position 1,201 of record CAJMSZ010000107.1, read on the forward strand.
CTGCTGGATAGGCTGCCATATGTTTTGGTATCACAAGACAGGTTACTGTAAAAGAATCATTGTCCTGAACTTCTTTTCCATCTTTTGTAACTTTGCTCAATGTATAACCATCATCGGTTTCTTTGACTTCTATAGAAATACCACTGACTACCGGCAGAGAGCCTCGATTAAACGGAGTAAATCCGCCCTCATAGCCTTCTACAAAATTTTTGACTGCCTCTTTCAGTTCGGCTCCGCTCATCTTGCTGCTGTAAGCCGAAAGATCATTTGGCATGATCATGTCTCCCGCCATTTTTTCTGTATAGCCGGCTTTCAGCACGTTTCCCGTAAAGCTGTTTCCAGTTGCAATCAGCACATCCGTTCCATAAATGCCACGCAAAGTGTTTGCCATAACAGAATAGGCTTCATTGCCTCCACTGGTATGGAAGCGATTGGAATAAGTTTTCTTTGAATCCAGCACAATATTCTCAGAAGTAGATTTTTCTTCAAGAAGCTGGGAATGAAATGACTGATAAGCCTGCTCTGCATCATATTCTCCTGAAATCATCTTAGACACCACATCCTTGGAAACAGAGAAAAAGTCATTTGACGCAATACGGATATACATATGATTTTCTTCAATCACAGGTTTCACATCTTTCAAATATTCCGTAAGCTGCATATTCACATCCTGACTGTAGCTTAACAGATCCTGCCCGTCATAAATAATCCGATTCTGCGCATCCTCCGAAAGCATTGTATTCAGCACCCGCATTGCTTTCTTTCGACGTGTCTCATCCTGTGTAAGGTTACGATTCAGTGCCACCTGGAAATATGGCGTAGTCATAATCCACTTTTCCCCGTTCTCCTGAAAGAGTGGAAGAAATGTTGTGTTTATGCCCTGATCCTGAAACATTTTTACACCTGAAGAGCTGCCAAAGTACATGGCAAGCTTGCCACTTTGATACATCTCAACGATATCATCATAATTCATATCCAGATCATCCTGACTCAGACCGGTATCCCGGACAAACTGTTCCATACGTTCAAAAGCCTCCGGCCAGACAGTATCGTCCAGACCTTCTCTCTTTGCACTTTCCGGGTCACTGTAGGTCGTCCGCCACTTGCGTCCGTCTACAGAAGACAGCTCTGAAGCAGACAATCCCTGCAGTGTTTCCATACAGGTGTAATCATAATAATAGTCTGC
>CAJMSZ010000108.1 GCA_905216215.1 uncultured bacterium
GGATGCTCTGGTACAGTCCGGATTTAAGAAATCCTTTAATTTCATCGTGTTATCCAGCCACGGGCTTCCTTCCGCATGCTGCGCCGTGCCGTCTGCTGCCACAAGGATGGATCTTTTCTTTAATGGTATGACCCGCATAACGACTGGATTCCTGCATTCATCTTCATTCCAGTGTGTAAATCCAATATGCTGTGACATTCCCATTCCATACCATCTTCCCTGATCCATCTGATGATACATTTCCACAGCTTTTCGATCCTGTTCCATGCATCTTTCCACTTCATCCCCATAATCATTGGCACAGACCGCACCAAGATTAGCATAATAATGATTCCAGCCTGCAAGAATCTGCATCTTCACAAGATTCATTGTCCCAAATGCCGGATAATATACAAGCGCGATAAATGCGGACAGATTCTGCGGATTCGTTTTTTCAATTGTTTCATATACGTCCTGCAGTTTTTTCAAAAGCTGCTCTTCTTCTTCGAAGATCCTGCTGCTTTCCTTTTCCTGCACCGGATGATACGTCTCCGGGTTCAGTGCTTCCGGCCTTCTTCTGTGGATGATTTTTGTGTACTGCTCTAAAATGTCTGCAATAGTGTCCTGTGTCTCTTCTTCCACAGAACCGAATTGCTGTCTCACCCACTTTCTGGTGTACTCCTGCGTGCAGTTAAGCGCCCTGCTTCCCCAGCGATCAAAGTCATACGCCATGTCCAGAAAAAAGCTCAGTGGAAATTCCTGTGTGGCGATGTCTCCGACATTTACCATCCAGAGTTCCCGCACACCAAAATCGTATGCCATACTCATCTGCTCCCAGATTTTCGGCAGATAAGAACTGTTGATCCACTCATAGGAAACCGGCCATCCGTGGTAGTCCAGATGATAATACATACCATAGCCGCCCGCATGTTTTCGCATCTCTTCTGTTGGAAGTGTCCGGAGATTTCCATAGTTATCATCACAGAGCATCAGAATCACATCCTCTAACTCCTCTGCTCCCATTAGTCCCTTTGTTTTTTCATTTCCATAGAAAAATTCTTCTACTTCTTTGTATAAGGCTATCATGCGCGGAACCTTGGTCAGATCAGGATTTACACGTTCCTGAATCAGTTTTTTCTGCGTTTTCAGTACATCCCGCAGCAACTGAATATTATCTTCCAGTGTTGCATTCTTTCCCATGATCGCAGTATCCGCTTCTCCACGCATGCCGACGGTGATTACATTTTCAAACTTTCCGCTTCTTTTCAGTCCATCTTCCCAGAATTTTGTAATTCCCTCTCTGTTTGTTCTGAAATTCCAGGCATCTCCGTAAACAGAATTCTTACCTCTGAGATATTTGTATTCTTCCCCCTGCCTTAAGCACGGCTCATGATGTGACATTCCCATAATAATTCCGTATTCATCTGCAAGCTCCGCATTTAAGAGGTCCGGTCCATCATCTGCAAATCTTGCGCTCCACATAGCCGGCCAGAGATAATTTCCTTTTAATCTGAGTAAAAGTTCAAATACATGATCATAAGCTTTTGCATTAAAGCCGCCAAAATTATGATTGCACCAGTTTCCAAATGCCGGCCATTCATCATTAATAAAAAATCCCCGGTATCTGACGGATGGCTCTTTGCTGATACAGGCCATGTCTTCCCTCAGTTCTATCTTTTCCTGCTTTGGCGGCATCAGTCCGCACCAGTCGACAAACGGTGAGACTCCCAGCATTTCCGATAAATGAAAAAGGCCATAAATCGTTCCTCTTTTGTCGCTCCCGGCAATTACAAGAAGGTTCGATTTTGTCCTGTTTTTTATTTCAGGAAAAATCCATGCATAGCATTCTCTCTTTTGTTCCAGCTCTTTTAATTCCGCACTCCCGGCTTCTTCCAGCTTTTTCAGGAAGCTGCTTTTTCCTTTCGTCGCGGCAATGATCGTCCAGTCCTCCCCGCTGCTTTCCAGTGTTTCCGGTATCTCTTTTTCTACCAGAATCTGCGGTTTCTTTCCCGATACAAGTTCCACATCGTGTGCTACCTTTTCCGTAACTCTGATTACGCCCGGAAAGGCACTTTGCTCCAGACAAATTCTCATAGGATTCCCTCCCGTATTTTATAAAAAGCCCCCATCTGTTTACTGGTTATCACCATTGTAAACAAATAGGGGCCTTCGGACTATTTAGTTCTTGTCATTCAATATGCAAAAATTGCTATTCTTTTTGTTCATTCGTTGATCGAGCTCTTTCTGTAAATCCTCAAAATAGCTCTGTGGATCGCATGCGTTGTATGCTTCCATATAGGAATTCCATGTTTCTTCAAAATTCTGTGCCAGAATCACCTGCGGAAGCCACCGGTGTTTTA
>CAJMSZ010000109.1 GCA_905216215.1 uncultured bacterium
CTGATTATAACGAATCCGATATGCGGTATATGCTGTTACATGAACTGCAGCATTATAAGCACCATGATTCTATTGCCAGTTATCTGATGAACCTTGCTGGAGTGGTATATTGGTTCAATCCTCTTGTTTGGTACGCTCTGAAAGAAATGCGTAATGACAGAGAGGTTGCCTGTGACACCTCTGTTTTAAAGATGCTTGAAGAGGATGCTTACGAGGATTATGGCAATACACTGATCAACTTTGCAGAAAAGGTTTCACTCACTCCTTTTCCGTTTGCCGCCGGCCTTGGTGGAAATATGAAGCAGATGAAGCGAAGAATTATCAATATTGCGTCTTATGAGAAGCCAACATTTATGAAAAGGCTAAAAGGTATGACGGCATTTGTACTGACTGCTGTTCTCCTGTTAGGTTTTGCTCCTTTTATTTCTACATACGCAGCAGACGAAAACTACTACCAATGGGATTCCTCTTCTGAGAATGTTTCCTATGTAGACCTCTCCACATACTTCGGAGAATACGAAGGCAGCTTTGTTTTATACGATTTGGGAAATGATGCATGGAGCATACATGACAAGGAGCATGCTACCCTACGAGTAGCACCAAACTCCACCTACAAAATATATGATGCCTTGTTCGGCTTGGAAGAAGGTGTCATTACACCAGAAAACTCCTTTATTGCATGGAATGGAGAAAACTATCCATTTGAAGCATGGAATGCGGATCAGACCTTACCGTCTGCTATGAACTCCTCCGTTAACTGGTACTTCCAGTCAGTAGATGAACAGCTTGGATTCTCTGACGTTTACAACTATATTCAAGAAATCGGATATGGTAACGAAAACATGAGTGGTGATTTCTCCACTTATTGGATGGAATCATCCTTGGAGATCTCTCCAATAGAACAGGTCGAACTTTTAACCAAGCTGCAGAATAACAGTTTTGGCTTCGCCCCTGAAAACGTCAATGCAGTAAAAGATGCCATCTGCCTTTCCTCTTCCGATGCCGGAACATTCTACGGAAAGACCGGAACCGGCCGTGTGGATGGCCAGGATGTGAACGGATGGTTTATCGGTTATATCGAAACTGCAGATAATACATACTTTTTTGCTACTAACATTGGTGCAGACAACGATGCTACCGGAGGCAACGCAACTGAAATAACCATGTCTATCTTATCAGACATGAATATCTGGAAATAAAGAAATCGGGTAACAGTCAACTACGCAAACTGACTCTTACCCGATTTCATTTATTTTTCGCCTGTTACTTTATAATACTTTTCATTTCCGGTTGCTGACCATGATGTTTTACCGCTACTAACCACATCTTTTGTAGATACATTATAAGCAAATATATCAAGAATCTCTGCCTCTGAGATATGCCATGAACCATCTGCGTTTTTCTTACTTCTGTACAAAACATATAATTCACATTTTTCATTTTCCGAAATTCTGTCATATACAAGAATTTCTATTATTTCCTCATTCTCATTTAAGATAACTCTGGAATTTCCACTCGCACTATATGATATCATAAAATCACATCCTTTGCACCATCGCCATCTATATCGTGAAATCCAACTGCCTCTACGCTGTCAAACATACCTACGCTATCATTTTCAGTACTATTGTTTTCAAAATAAGCTGGGAAATGGTACACGATTTGATTGTCCTTTGCCAGCACAAATGAGACATCTTCCCAAAGCGTATCATAAGTCGGCAGATAAGATACAAATCGTACCTCGCCCCAACCATTCAAATCCACATCAAAGGATTGTTCGGTTATAACCCGGCTTTCATCTAATTCCTCTCCTGATGGATAGTCCACTGCAATATCCGTCAATTGCTGAATTTCTTTCGTACTATCAAAATATAAAATGACTTGCTCATCAAATTGTTCTTTGCCTGATAGGATCACTTCTACATAGTCCTCATACCATGTAACTTTCCAACAATTACTTGTGATGCTTCCACCGTCATTGTACAATTCAAAATCTGTTTGAGATATCTTATCTTTGCCTTCCATAAGGATTAATCGTCCACTTGCTGAACCAAAAGGCCAATCTGGTTCTCCGACTGCCTGAAGTGTCAATTCATATTTTCCATCCGGCGAAACAGATGTATCGCAAATTGTCTTCTTGTAATTTACCGTATACGAAATGCAAAACCCAAATACTACAATCACTACAAGAAGCGAACCCATAATACATAGCATAATTTTCAAAAAATTCTTCATTGTTATAGCACTCCTTTTAATGTCCACGTATATCCAGTTCTTCCAATAGAGAATTTCCGCTTCCCCATGAATATACAATGTAATAACCGC
>CAJMSZ010000110.1 GCA_905216215.1 uncultured bacterium
TCCATGGCCTTAATCATGTCTGCGATACTCATAGATTTTGTTAACTTTATAGAACCCTTGCTCTCTGCTTTCTCTGCTAATGCGTCTTTTACTCCCATTTTTATTCATCTCCTATGAAATTTCTTTTACTGTAAATCTTCTACTCTGAGAAGCTGCCAAGCACTCTTTGTAAACTTCTGGATAGGCTGACCGCAGTTTCTCTGTATTTACACGACTCGAAGTCACCGACTTCCATGTAACCAAATAATTGTCAGAATCTGCTTTCTCGGCATCTTCCATATAAACCTTGACTTCCTGCTCAATCTGCTTCTTCTCTTTTTCCAGTTTCTCCTGAAGAGCAATAATTTCTACTCTTCTCTTTAATTTCTCGTCAAATCCAACCAATGAGATCATCTTGTCCGGATCAGATTCTTTGTAATATTTCGAAAGCAATTCTTCAGCAGCTTTACTCCCATCCGGCGCTGGCATCTTATTTGCAAGCACATTGTTGTTCCAGAAATCAGATTCTATGCTGATCAGCATCCGAATGATCCCCTCATCACGCTCGATCTTGTGCCAGATAAATTCTTTTCCAAGAATCACACAAGCGATATACCAGGCATCTGCTCCGGTCACAGCCATATAATGATGGCACTGGATCTCGTAAGATTCTGGAATGTGTCCGTCTTTCCATTTATCTGCAGAATATGCAGAAGCCGTCTTGCATTCCAGTCCGGCATTCTCACCAACAATCAAACGGTCAACATTTGCAAGCATAAATGGCTGTTCTTCTTTGTAGAAGATTGCATTTGCCCTGCGGACCTTTTTTCCTGTCTCTTCCATAAAACGGCGGGCTACATATTCTTCCAGATCACGCCCCTGTCTCATGGATTCGTTATCCTCTTTCTCAGGCAACTGCTGCACTTTATCCTGGAATACTGCGATAGCTGTGGAATAAGGATTCAGCCCACAAATGCTTCCTGCATCGGAGCCACCGACTCCCTTGCGACGGTATTTCAACCATGTGCTATGTTCCATATTTAATGTAGACACCAGTTTATTTAATTCCATTTATTCATTCCTCCTCAAGATTTAGTGGGCATCTCCCATTAATAAGCAGTTCCAGAAGACATTTCTTTGCGTTTTCATAATTCTGCAATTCAGACTCAAAGTCGTAAAACTGGCACAATGTAAAATGTTTTATAATTTCTCCAGAATTATTGAAAATATAAATGCCAACTACAGACATGTCGCCATTCACCGTATAAACGAAATTCACATACGCTGTTGTTTCATTCGAAACTCTCAGACACAATTCAAATAATTCCTTAATTTTCTCTTCGTTCATTTTTTCTCCTTTCATAAATTTCCTATCAGAATCAGACTTATAACTGTCGCTGTCAGAATCCGATCAAGCCCATTTGTCCACTCCCATACTGGAAGAAATGTCAAAAGGATCCCGATTGCTATCGACATCAATATTTCTCGTTTATGATATTTTTTCATTCGTATCCCTCTATCTGAGGAATGCCCATGCTACATTTGAAAGAATCAATGCCACCATGGTAATTCCCCATGCACAGAACCATTTCTGTGTCTGCTTTTTGGCTTCTCTTACGACTTCCACTGCATAGAAGTTTTCAAAATCTTCAAAGCTGGTTACTTTTGCGTTGCCCATTGTGCTTTTACCCTCGGTTTTCTTCATAAAAAATCCTCCTGTTCTCTTGCGAAATACAGGAAGAAATGTTATGATTGTCCTGTAATCCGCTAAGGTTGGTTTAGTGGTTTACGGCTCCGGGGTGGAGGTTTCGGCTCCCTCCGGGGCACTTACTTATTAAGAGCAGCCTTGCCTTTCCAGACATGACCAGTCACTTCATAGACTTTTCTAGGGCTTATGATGTATGTGATTCGTCCACCGGAAAGGCTTTTTGCTGGCTTGTTATTCTGGATTGCTGTCCCGATCGGCAACCATCCGTACACAATTCCTGCTCTAATTGATGTTACAGGAAGTCCGATCAATTGACTCGCATCAGATACGCTCATACTCTCTGATGAGAACTCTGGCATCTGTGGAATGCCCGATATAATTCTCGCAACCTCTGCGGCGAACTGATGAACTTCTGCATTTTCTTTGATGTAAGTATCGACTTCGCTCATTTCATGCTCCTTTCATATTTGTTTTTATGAATTTTTTTACCTTTGCTTTCTTCTTTCTCTTTTGAGTTTTGAATGGAGATTTCTTTCCGGTAAAATGTGTAAAATTATTTGCTCCCATTATTTATCACCTATTGTATTTCCTTTCCCCTCTACCTATAATGCATTTACAGGCACCGACATG
>CAJMSZ010000111.1 GCA_905216215.1 uncultured bacterium
GCATCCATTACAAAGGCAATATTTCCAATGGTCAGATGTGGATATTTTGCCTTAATAGAAAGGGTAATAAAATCCGCGCCTCCAGTGGATGTCTCACGCAAATAAATCATGGCATAACCAAGCCCCGACAACACACCGCAACAAATGGCAGATAACAATTTATCTCCTGTATACACCGGAAACAGCGTCACCACATAATCCATAATCACCGATGTTATGATAATCGTTCTGACAGAACGCATGAAGAATCTTTTTCCCAGAATCCGGTAACAACAAAGGGCTATAGGAATGTTCAAAAGTAATACTGTAGTTCCGATTGGCATTCCAAATAAATGATAGAAAATCAATCCGATTCCGTTTAACCCTACCATAGGAAACTGGGAAGCAGCCGCAAAATTGTATACTCCAATCCCAATCAGAATTCCTCCAATGATGTCCACTAAAATATCGACTACCATCTGCGTGTACTTCTTTTTCTCCATTTTCTCCACTCCTCCTGCTCTTCAAACGATAAAAAGAGCATTCCCAATTATAAAAACTTATAATCGCAAATGCTCTTCTTAAATAAAAGTATACTATCACAGAAGAAAAAAAGTCAACACCTCTTCTCAAAATAATGCTATACTATGTAAAACAACAAGAAACGGCAGGTGACTGATAAATGAAAATAGTATTTTTAGATGCCATAACCATTGGTTCAGATATTGATTTATCTGATTTTGAAACACTAGGTGAGGTTGTGAAATACGGATTTACCACGCCCGAAGAGACTCCGGAGCGTGTAGCGGATGCTAACATTGTAATTACCAACAAAGCACCTATCAACGAACAGACCATCAGAAATGCAAAAAACTTGAAACTGGTATGCGTGACCGCTACCGGCACAAACAACCTAGATAAGCCTTATCTTGAAAAAAGAGGGATCGCGTGGCGCAATGTACCTGCCTACTCCACAGAAATCGTTGCCCAGCACACCTTTGCACTGCTCCTTTATCTCATGGAAAAGCTGCGCTACTATGATGATTATGTGAAAGAAGAACGTTATGTAAATGACACCGTTTTTACCCATTTTGCAGAACGCTTTTTCCAGATTTCAGGGAAAACCTGGGGCATCATCGGGCTTGGAAACATCGGACGCAAAGTCGCAGAAATCGCCCGTGCCTTTGGTGCAAATGTCATTTATTATTCCCCATCAGGAAGCCCAGCTCAGGAAGGCTATACCCAGGTTGATTTTGACACCCTGCTTTCCACATCGGATATTGTATCTGTGCATGCTCCGTTAAATGAATATACAGAAGGCCTGATGAATGCGGAAGCATTTGCCAAAATGAAGCCTACTGCTATCTTCCTGAATCTTGGACGTGGCCCTATTGTAGTAGAACAGGATTTGTATGAAGCCTTGGAAAATAATACCATTATGGCTGCAGGTCTTGATGTATTATGTCAGGAACCCATGAGCCCAGATAATCCTCTTCTGAAAATCAAAGACAGTAAAAAATTATTTATCACGCCACACATTGCCTGGGCAAGTGTAGAAACCCGCACCAAACTGATGCATATTATTTACGAGCAGATAAAAGAGTTCTTAGCATAGCAGCAAATCGAACAGACCACCCGCATAAGCGGGTGGCCTTCTTCATTCCTGTCTACTATCTTTTGTTATTGTATCCCATATTCTTTATATAACTTTTTCCGATATTCCATATCCTTCGCTGCTTTTAAAACATCCTCAGACTTTCCAGATTCAATCAATGCAGAAACTAATGTTGCAAAACGATTTTCTCCTTCGTCTTTATCCCAACGCCTTTGTCTTTCTTCATCATATTCATAGATACTCATTTTCTTTGCCTCGCTTCTATATCGTGTCAGGAAATCTGCCAATATACCTTCTGCAATACATTCTGTGATTGCCCGTTCCACCGCATTTTCTATCTCCATCCGTTCTGCATACTGTCTGACTCTTGAAGTATAGATAACGTAATCGCTTAACGTCTTGCAGGCATTTACGATATCATTGTTATATCCCGGATTGATGTTAAGTAAGACTGCTTTCAGGTTCAACCAAGATTCTTCCTCTTTAACCGCAAAAGCATCCGATAATTCCAGCACTTCCCGTTCTGGTCTTGCTTCTTTCCCGTTGTAGAAAATCAAAAACCTAGGTGCCGGAATCATAATCCTTCTGCTTCCATACAGGTTACT
>CAJMSZ010000112.1 GCA_905216215.1 uncultured bacterium
TATGAACCGGAAAGACGTAATCCGAGATTTCTTGCAGCTGAGTATGAGAAACTGGAACATTCTGCTATTTTAAGAATTAAGAAGTCTGAGAACTGCTTTCTACTCCGAACAAAAAAAGAGGAATCACTGGGGTTTGTGTGGTATCGAAGAGAGGAAGAGTGGATACAGGCCAAAAAAGAAAAAGATGTTTATCAGCTCCCGACAGATATTTTTACCTACACTGTCAATACGGGTGTCCCAATCACAGAAGCAGTGGCAATCATTGCTATTACCCGTTTTGACCAAAAACCACTGCAGATCGATTATCGGGAATTGAACATTCATGTATGGTAAAGAAGGGGACAAGAGACAATATGGAAAAAGGTGAACATCTGAAACGACAGAACAGGCCTACAATGCTTCAATTAAAATATTTACAAGGACTTTCCAGAGTGGAAAAGAAACGAGGGGCACAAGGAAGTATTGCGGAATATTATAATGTGAACCGTTCAACGGTAAACCGATTTTTTAAAAATTGTATCGAAAGAGAAATTTTGACAGAAGCATTGGAATTTACCGTTGAAGGGTAGGAATGGCTGGATCGGTATGTGAGGTTATACGAGAATCTTCAGAAATATCTGGAAGAAATTGGTGCGAGACCGGAGGAGATAGAAGAAACGATAGATGTTATGGTGGAAGACATCGACATTCATATGCTGGAATGGATGATCAATGCTCATGCAGAAAAGAAATCGGTCTACAAAAGGAAAGAGAATGAACTGGATCAGGAGATACAGAACAACTTACAGAAGTGTGAAAGACATCCGGTTGTATTCCGGCTTTACCGCATGAATAAGAAGCCGGGACAGAGCAGAGATTCTATGGCGATGCGAGGATTTGAAGAAACAGCAGAAATCGTTCAGGACAAAGGAGAAAGCTATCTGGAATTAAAAGTAAAAGATATGTCAGCACATTCAAGAGTCAGAGGTGAAACAATGGTAGGTAAGCTGAAAACGTTAAAGTATGAGCATGATGAAGTCCTTGAGACCGATGATATAGTAAATAACATTGTAAGAATTCCAATAGAAGCATGTAAAATCCACAAATGGACGGGAGTTGGTACGATGGGAGTTGTACCGGTTACAGTTATCTGTAGTGTAGGGTTAGTACATATGCCGGAAAGTATTGCACTATTATATTTCTGGGTATAAAAATCGGGATGGGTCATTGGTTCAGAGCCAACCTCGATAAGATGCCGTTATTGATAAAATACTATCAATAACGGCATTTTTACACATAAAATTGCCTGAATAGCAACAAAAACATAAGAAAAAACAGGGAATTTGTTGCTATTTAGACAACAAACTGGTGCAAATACAGTGTTGACATGGTATGAAAGATTATGGTATCTTTTGGACAAGAAGTTAGATGAAAGTAACCAAAGCAATGTTGTAGCTAATTTAAATGACTTTAAACTAGAATTTTTTAGAACGTACTCAAAGATAGCGTTCAGAAGGAGGATTTTATGAAGAATAAATTTGTGAAGAAATTAGCGGCGGTAGCAACTGTGGCAACAATGGTTATGGGCATGAGTGTGTCTGCGTTTGCAGTGGCAGAAGACACTACAACATTAGCCACAAATCTGTATAAAGATGGAAAGGATGATGTGTTAGCAGTTGACAGTAATCTTTCTATGGGAAAGGGTGCTGTTGAAGACACAACATATGTAGAGAATAGTGATGGAACATATACAGTTAGACGGACGGAAGTTTGTGCTGGCGGTGTAGGAAAATAGAATCAGAATCACAAATACAAAAGGGAGAGAACTCCCACAGGAGAAAAGAAAGAAGATGAAAAATCCATTAAAAATAGTCTGGATTGTGCTTGGATTTCTTTGCCTGGGACTTGGTACGATAGGAATTGTACTTCCTATCCTGCCAACTGTTCCGTTTTACATGGCAACGTTGTTCTGCTTTGCCAAGAGTTCAAAGAAACTGCATGATTGGTTCATAGGAACGAATTTATATAAGAAACATCTGGACAGCTTCGTCCAGAAAAGGGCCATGACGATGGGAACAAAGTGCAAGATTGTAGGAACTGTGACCGTAGTTATGGCGATCGGATTTATCTGCATGAAGAATGTGCCGGTTGGAAGAATCTGTCTGGC
>CAJMSZ010000113.1 GCA_905216215.1 uncultured bacterium
TGATAACTGCGGATATATTCTTCCAGAAGGAACAGAACTGGAGGAAGTGGAGTAAGAAGCAGTGCGTAGACCTGTGGCCTGTTGTTTTGAACGTCCTGAACAGTTACTAGAAAAAAGAAAAGGAGTAAATATAAAGATGAAAATAGCAGTTTGCGGAAAAGGTGGATGTGGAAAAAGTACAGTAACCAGTCTTTTGGCTAAGGCTTTAGCCAGACGAGGAAAAGAAATTTTGGTAATTGATTCCGATGAATCTAATTATGGTCTACACCGACAGCTAGGTATGAAGCTTCCCAGAGATTTTACAGACTATTTCGGTGGTAAGCAAAATGTTTTAAATGATATGACGTTATCAAAATTTACTCATCAGTTTTTTGAGAAAACCTGGACTATAGATGATATACCGGAAGATTATTATAGTCTGAAGGACGGTGTAAAACTGATGAGCAGTGGAAAAATTCATCAAGCAAATGAAGGGTGTTCTTGTGCTATGGGAACTGTTATGACTCAATTTATCCAAAATCTTAGGCTTACAGAAGACCAATTTGCGCTAATGGATATGGAGGCTGGTATTGAACACTTTGGACGTGGAATTGATAACGGTGTAGATTTGATATTGATAATCATAGATCCATCCTATGAATCCCTACAGCTTTCCAAAAAAATCGGAGAATTATCGGAAAGTATTCGAAAACCATTTTATTACGTTCTCAATAAAGTAACAAAAGAAAATCAGAAAATGATGTATGAAGCTGTATGGAATTCAAGTCGAGTCGCTGTATCTCTTAGTGCAGATCCTAGTATTATGGGAGAGGGACTGATGGGGAAAGAACTATCAGAAAAACCAGATGCTATTGAAAACTTAACAGAATTTCTGCTTTCTATTTAAAGGATTACTATGAAAAACATAATCTGGAAATGCAACTATATCAATACTACCTCGAGGAGTTTCAGAATGTAAATCCAGAGGATACCATTTGATGATAATAGCAAGTCATTTATAATAAACCTGAATCCGTGAATTTCATCCTTTAAGCGAACCAACCTGCCAAGGGCAAGTTGGTTTCATGATAAAAGCATACTTCAATGTCTATTTTCAGTACCAATGTCGTGACTCCAAGTTTTAACAGCCCTCTTCTGATGGGGTGCCCGTCCTCCAATTGTGCCCTGACCGATCATACGGAGAATGTTATATGCAATCATCCCCAATTCGAGTATCAGTGCATTGGTCGCGAACTTTCCGGATGGAAGCCGCTCCAGATCCATGTCAGTTTTTACCTCACTATGAAACTGCTCACATTCTCCATGGGCATGATACAGACGGATGATTCTGCGATCAGAGACGCCGGTTATCAGGTGGATGATCTTGTCTCTATCAATGACATTCCATGCGTTTCTTACCGGGTGGAAGATGGGGATTGCTGTGCGATCATGTTTTTCCATCCGACGAACCCGCAGTATATCTTTTGTGTCACAGCGACGCAGTACACAGCAAATGTGGACATGATCTGCTCCATACTGACCTCGCTGAGCCTTACTTCATGAATTATGTGTGAACGAAGGAGCAAAATCCTTATAATTGGAAAAAAACGCCCCGGCGGATCAACAAACGATCCAACCGGGGCGTAATTTTTTATGTGCGCCTGGCGGCGCACGTTTCTAATGGGTGCAAGTCCCGAATCCACCCGGCAGTGGGAAGGATATAGCCGAAGGCAAGGGTGTCCTCGTGAGGGGAATCTGAAGGAAGCCGGATGTGGGAACAGACTAACCACGGGCAAATCTCTGGTCTGACGAACAGAAATCACATATAAGGTTTTTCGTGAGGGTAAGACTGCATAACAAGCCGAAGCCCAATAACTGCACGGAATCACGAGGGATAAATGTGGCAGATAGATGGAGAGAAAGAAACGTGTGGTACCCGGGGAGACCTGTGCGGAACGCTTTGAGAGAAGTAATCACTGCACAAGGAAACGAGGCAGTGCTGAACGCACAGGAGTCAGCAGAGGTCATAGTAGCCGAAAGGTGAAGGACCGAATCAGTAGGAGTCTT
>CAJMSZ010000114.1 GCA_905216215.1 uncultured bacterium
CCAGTTTCTCATACTCAGCTGCAAGAAATCTCGGATTACGTCTTTCCGGTTCATATAAAAACCCTTTTGTTACCAGGCTTCGTACCAGTCCTGCAGCCTCGTATCCGGTTATTCCTGTTGTTCTGGCATATTCCTTTGATGTAATCTGTCTGCCCTGTCTCCATTTCCGATAGACATTCCTTTTAATTCTTCTGAAATCATCTTCTATTCCTCCGTTTTTTCAAAGAAAAAGTTTAAATCACATATCTCATATTCCTCAGAAAGTCTTACAGGGTAACTTTTCCCATCTTCAATTACTTCATTTGGCAGAATAATTCTGTATTCCTGCTCTTTCTCAAAGAACACATCCTTACAGAATAACACTCTAAAAGCATAATCTGCATAAAAAGTATATCTTGTGCCCTTGCTCCACAGATATTTGGTTTCATCTATCAGCATTTTACCACCTCCAATCGTTCCACTCGTTCAAACTGCTCTGTATTCACCGCAAGATGCTGGAGCATACCACTGATGATTCCTTCTGATTCGGACACATAGGTGTAATCGCTTATCATGCAGAAGGCACCATTTTCATTGACTTCCACCATTGTCATATCGTAATGCGGTGAGAAGTTCTTATCCACCGTAAAGGTTTTGATGACTTCTGTGACGGACAGACGCTCGTTCAGAAGGTCATAGCCAAATGCCACATCTGCAATCGGAATACTGTCGATGGCCTCGGAAATACTGATGCGACCATTCCAGTCACCGATACCGGCTACCAATCCTTGACCGCTGATGGTTGCACGAATCTGCATCTCACCAATGCTCATGGTGCCGCCGCTGATATTTAGCAGTACGGACAGGATGTTTTCACTGTTCTCAATGACCTGTGTAATAGGAAGAAACAGCGTCAGAATGTGCTTTCCCGCGATACAGGTTTTCTTCGGATAAAAGGTCTTGACTTCTTCGTTATTCATTTTGTAGGTAACAGTCAGCTCCGACTGCCCAATCTCAGAAAATGTGAAATCCACTTCCTTGACAGAATCACTATCAGTTGCATCTTTCTCCGCATCTGTCTTTTCTGCAGGTATCGTCCCATGAATGGTGCGGATCACCTCATCATTTTTCACTTCAAAGAGAATCTCCGCTAAAAATGTAGCAGTCGTATCCTCCTTGGATGTGAAGTTAATCGCCAGCACCTCGGTTTTATTGTTGCCAATGGTAAATGGTGCTGTGTTGACGAAGTTATATACGACAATTTTTCCTGCTTCCACCTGGTTCAGTAGACCGGTGATGTTTTTATCGTTTTTACTCTTTGCCGCTGCCAGCTTTGGATTTTTGCCTACGCATTTCAAGCTGTGCTTACTATTGATTTTGTAGGTAATACTCGTGATACAGGATACCTGCGTTTCATCTGCATGACCGCCAGAGAAGCGCAGGACATCCATCGGGTCAAAGGCCGGATTGCCGATGATGCTGCTGTCAAAGCGGTGTTGACTCGGCACTTCTGCAACAGGTGTGATGCCATACGGTATACAGTGATTGCTACTTGCTTTACATTCTCCCAAAGTTCAATCCAGAACTGCCGGAATCCCTCATTTGTATTCCACAAATAAATGAAAGCGGCCACAAGTGCTGTGATAGCTGCGATAATTAACACAATAGGATTTGCAAGCATGGTTACATTTAACGCTGCAAACGCCGTTTTTACTGCTGTGATTGCTCCGGAAATCTTAGGAACGATCGTCATAATTACCTTCTTGATTCCCTCATCCATAGAGTTAAGCCAATCCACGAATTTCTGTAACCAACTTACGATATTCTTCACCTCTGGCATAAGAAGCTGCCCAAAAGAAATAGACAGCCCTTCAAGAGCTGACTTCAAAATGGTTAGGGCAGTCTGTAATTTGGTGGTATCTCCGCCGATCTCGACAGTAATACCCATAATTCTGTTAGCCACGGTTGGTACCTCCTTCCGTAAAAATGGGCATAAAAAAAAGCCCAGATCTCTCCAGGCATGAAAAAAGCACCAACCATTTCTGATTGAT
>CAJMSZ010000115.1 GCA_905216215.1 uncultured bacterium
ACCAAGGCCCCAGAGCCAACCAAGGCTCCGAACCCGACCAAAGCCCCGGAACCGACTAAGGCCCCGAACCCGACCAAAGCCCCAGAGCCAACCAAAGCACCAAATCCATCTAATGGCAACCAGAATACCGTAATTCCGTCCAAGCTTCCGAAGGTTACCGGAACCAAGGCCACCAATGTGCTTACCGATGGCGCCAAGATTTCCTGGAAGCGGATTGCAAGTGCAACCGGATATCAGATCACAATTTCCACTGACAAGAAATTTAAGAAGAATGTAAAGAATTACATTGTCGAGGAAAATAAAAACAATGAACTGATCTACGGTTTGAAATCTGGAAAGACCTATTATGTAAAAGTAAGAGCAATCGCACAGGGCGGCGGCAAGAAGGTTACTGGAAAGTATAGCAAGGCTGTTAAGTTTACAACCTATGTTGTGCCGAAGGTAAAGAAGATCAGTGTAAAGAATAACAAGAAGGGCACGATCACTATTACGGCGTCCAAGGTAAAAGGTGCTGCCGGATATGCGTTTGTGGTTACCGCAGATTCCAATCTTTATGATATTGTGGACATTAAGGAATCCAAAAAGAATACGGTAACTGTGAAGAACCTGACGAAGGGACATACCTATTATATACGTGCATGTGCATATAAGCTGAACAAGCAGAAACAGAAAGTGTTTGGTGTGTACACAAAGAAAGCTAAGATTACAATCAAAAAATAAGAAATCAGTTGTTGTATTTAGTTACCTGTAAAAAGTGCTGCTGGTCAGGTGACCAGCAGACAGTAATAAAAAAGGAACTGTGTTTACAACCGGAGAGAACGTGACATGAAAAAAGATGAGCAGGCAAATGTGTTGCTTTCGCTGAAAAACTTATATCGGTTGTTTACCGTGAAAGATTATCCGGTCTATTCTACCGGAATTCTAGGAGAAAAAAGTAAAAAGGGTCTGACTCTGGTCAGATTTTGGGATGAATATCTTCTCTATGAGTGGAAAGGCACCAGACACGGAAAAATGATTTTTCGAAAGGATGGAAGCCAGAACCGTTATCATTCGGAATTTTGTAATCGCAAGGAAAGCTTTCCCTTGTATCATATATACATAGAGGAAGTGCTGGAAGGTCTGAATGCGGAGACATTTGGCAGTCAGGTACTGATTTTTGAAAAATTCCTGAAAGAGAAAAATTATAACCATTCTGTGTTTGTACAGAAGCTGAGAAAATTTCTGGGCATGGTCATGGAGTCAGATCCATGGCTGTCCAGAGAGTGTGGGGAAAAGCTGATCTTCTGGATCGGTTACATAGAGAAAAAACAGAAGGATTTTTCCCAGTCTTTTGGGGATGCCTGGCTGTTTACCCTGCTTAGTCTGCACGCGATGGCGGGGCCGGAAATATCCGGGGCAAAAATGGAACTGGTAAGAAACCGTGAAGACTTAAAGCCGGAATATATCTGGAGCTGTATTTATCAGGAATCCGGGGAAACCAGGCAGAGCTTTCTCACCCTGCGAAACTGTGAATTGTTCCGGAAATCTGTGAAATCCAGCCATTTCTTTGGCAGAGAAGAAGAGTTATATGACTTGAAAGAGATGTTCTTCAATTCCGGAAAGTATCTGATTTCCGGAATTGGAGGAATTGGAAAAACAGAACTCATGCGTCAGCTTGTGAGCTGGATGGAGCAGGAAGAAGTAAAGTGCCGGATCGCAGCTGTTCAGTATGAGGAGAATCTGGCGGCCAGCTTTTCCAGAAGTTTTCTGAATCTTACTGGTGAGAGCGTGGAAGAAAGATTTCACGAAAGTATCTATCATCTGTCAGAAGAGCATCAGGAAAAAACAGTGCTTTTGCTGGATAATATGAACCATACGGAAGAGGAAGATCCTTACCTGTCAGAACTGAAAGATCTGCCGTGCACCATATTTGTTACTTCACGTCAGAAACATCT
>CAJMSZ010000116.1 GCA_905216215.1 uncultured bacterium
TCAACATTCTTGTATAAGAAAGCACATCCACAAGATTTCTCGAAAATCTGGATACGGATTTTGTGATAACAATATCCACCAGACCCTTCATACAGTCATCAATCATCCGCAGAAACTCATCCCTCTTGTTGGTCTTGGTTCCTGTAATTCCCTCATCTGCATAAATACCTACAAGCGCCCACTCCTTATTTGCAGAAATTTTGTCCTGATAATACTCCTTCTGAGACTTAAAACTCTGCAACTGCTCCTCTGCATTTGTACTGACACGCACATATGCCGCCACTCGTTTTCTTGTGATGGTAAGTGGCTTCTCCACCAGTCTTCGGTCCCTGATAACAGGACCTTCGACCTTCTTAATTACTTCTACCTGTCTTTCTTCCATGCAAAAACTCCTTTCAAAAATCTGTCTGTATACGTTAAGTAGGCAGCAACAAAATATCTGCTACTGCCTACACTATAAATCATAATGAAAATGTTAACGAATGTGCGGATTATGAAGTCATAAAACTGATAACATCATATTCGCCCATAATATGAATTCTTGTTCTGTTGTACTCATCTTCCGTAATCAGTCCTTTACGAAAAATCCATCCCAACACCGCAAGCTTCTTACTCAACTCCAGCTCCTTCGTCATAAGCTAACACCCCTCTTTCCTAATAATCTGACTTATCACCTTCTTTCTGCATAAATGCTGTGATAATACACGAATTGCTAATAAGATAAAGTTCTTTTGGCTTCCATTCGTATCCTATGCCGTCAGCGTTACAGCTGACCTTTAGCTCATTGCCTGCGGGCTACTCCTGCTCGAGTTCCTTTCCCACCCTTGACGGAAGTGTCTTCCCTCGCTACGCTTGATTGCTCGAGCCTCTTCGCAAGGTCTGTTGGCATAAGATACAGCTCATGAATCCGTTTCCGGATTGTTTATCAAGGTTCAAAATACAAAAAAGATTTGGTAGAACATTTGTTCTTTTTGTGTTATAATCTTCTTGTAGCCAAACCATTTCTCTTATGGCTTATGGTGGCTACGTTTTCATGGGTTAATGATACGAAATTTTGTCTTGGATTATCATTGACGGAAAGTTGACCGGAAGTTGACGAAAAAGTTAGGAAGTGATGAATTGCAGAACTGCATTACCTTCTCCAACGTAATTGGAGTGTTATTGGAAAATAAAAAGAAAACTTATGCACAGTACCAAATGATTGAAGACATCTTCTACGACTGCCTGTACAACATGGATCTATTTGAAAAAGAGGATTTTGAGAAAAATGTTACCTACAGCAGATGGTGTACCGGAGAACGCCCGATACCCAAGGAAATATTATCCTTTTATGACAATTGCGGCTTTGACGGCATTCAAGATAATATTCAGGATGATGTAATTCCAAACCTTATCAATGTGACTGCTACAAGAAAAATGCTTTTAGAATTGGTTGCAGACAGTGTGGATGTAATCGGTACAGAAAAAGCCGATGAATTTACAGGAATAACCGATGATGCAGAGCTTATCACTGCCCTTATCCGCTATGCCATTTTAAACGACCATGACAGCAAACATACCCTGTTATCCCCTGACCTGTCCGATAATCTGCTTAGTAACAGACTTCCTTCTGCTAACCGCTGCTTTATAGGCAGAAAAGAGGAACTTAAGGCTGTTGCTAAGGCATTACAGGAACATAATCTGGTATTTATCACTGGCACTGCCGGTATGGGTAAAAGTGAATTGGCAAAGACCTATGCCAAGAAGAACGAAAAGAAATACACCAATATCATTCATCTGTTTTATGATGGTGATTTGAAGGAATGTATTGATCATATGGAATTTAGCGATGATACCGCTGATATGAGCGAAGAAATGCTTTTTGACAAGC
>CAJMSZ010000117.1 GCA_905216215.1 uncultured bacterium
TGGTATGATGTAGTCATAGACCAATAGCAGTCTTCTACATCATTATTTAATCTATATCAAGGTTGGTAGGAGGATTCTCCTCTGATTTCATTCCAACCAAAGATACGTGTATAAGTTACATGTTTTTAGTATAATTATTCACTCCTAGACTTCGTCTGTTACATAAGGTATTATATTCCATTGAATAGGGAAAAGGACGTTCGCCTCCTAGGGAGCTGGCTTATGTCCAGCAATACCCGTAACTTTAGACAGTCATTCCATCAATGAAAATTTATGTTTTAGGCTGGTTGGGAGCAATTAAGCTATACCCGTATCACGTGCCAGGTAGTGTATTCATTGTTTTTATGGAACCCTATCGGAAGGAGCTTACAATGTACAACAAAAACTATATTTCCGTCGGTATCGATGTCGGTTCTGCCTTTAGTTTCATGACCATCGTTGCACCTGACGGCTCTGTAATCCAAAAACCTTTTAAAATTACACACAATAAACCGGATTCTCTGGAAAAGGCCGTTTCTGCCATAAAAAAAGCAGAAGAGCTACATTCCTTAGAAAGTCGCACCTTTCTGGAATCCACTGGGATCTATCACTTCCCGCTCTTCTGCTACCTTGTTGATTGTGGTTTTCACGTCTCCATAATCAATCCTATTATTACACATTCTGCGAATAATACAAGTATCAGAAAAGTAAAAAATGATAAAGTTGATTCCATTGGTATTGCAAAGCTGGGATTATCCGGTGATATCCCTGTATCTCAATTCCCAGCAAAGCTGGTCCTTGAGATTCGATCCCTTACACGCAAGTATTATGATCTGACCGATGAACGGTCTGCTCACATCAACAAACTTAAGGGCGATCTGCATACCGTTTTTCCACAGTATCTGGACATCTTTTGTGATGTCACTGGCAAAACATCTACCATGATTCTCCGTCAGTATGGTACTCCGGATAAAATACTCCGTGGTCATAAAAAGACCATGATTGAAAAAATATCAAAAGCCTCAAGAAAAGGACTTTCAAAAGCTGCCGAGCGCTATGAAAAGCTCTGTGCCGCCGCAACAGCCGCAAAAACTTTCGGATGCCAGATTGATAGTATCTATTTCAACATCTCTCTGACTCTTGACCTTATCGAGAAGCTTGACTCTGCCTTGGATTCTATTTTGCAGCGGATCCATCAGCTGGTAACGTTCAATAAATCCGAAAAGTTTATCCAGCAGATTAAATGGCTTGATACCATTAAAGGGGTTGGATTTCTTACTGCTGTGACCATCATGTGCGAAATCGGTGATTTTTCAGCATTCCGCAATCCAAAACAGTTATTCGCTTACTTCGGACTTGATCCGGAAGTAAATCAGTCTGGTAAGTTCGTTGGCACTGAAATGCATATGACCAAACGAGGCTCCAGAATCGCCCGCCGCGCTGTCTTCGCAGTAGCACTGGCATCCATACGCACTAAACGCAATGGAGAAGGCATTAACCCATATCTTCGTGAATACTATGAGAAGAAATCCGGGCAAAAACCAAAGATGGTAGCTCTTGGTGCAGTAATGCACAAAGTGTGCAACATCATCTTTGCTGTTCTTCGTGATGAGAAAGAATTCGAATTACGGTCTCCCGAAGAACACTGCAGGCAGTATCAACGTCCTGCTTTACAGGCTGCATAAACATTCATCCTGTGCTGTATATAACCATCAACAAAGCGAAAATCCAAAGGATTTACGTTTATTAAAGTTACTCATTTTTAGGTTTCAATAATCAATAGAAAAAGTTCTATTTTTTATCATTTAGGGCTTGACTATAACTAGCTGGTCT
>CAJMSZ010000118.1 GCA_905216215.1 uncultured bacterium
AAAAGTATCCTGACTGGTATTATCAGAAAAAAGCACATAAAGGAAATCTGTGGTATAAACAGCTTCTGTCACAGACAGCGCAGGAGATCTGCAAGCAGCTGGACAAAGCATGGAAATCCTTTTATGTCCTAAAAAAGACTGGAGGGATCAAAGATCCAAATCCGCCCCGTTTTAAACAGGGAAATATCCCGGTTACATATATGCAGATGGGGATTCAGCATGAGAAAGGTTCAGACCAGCTGAGACTGTCTCTGCCAAAGAATCTGAAAAGCTATATGGAAGAAACATACGGGATCCATGAGAAATTTCTATATCTTGAAAATAAGATTTTCAGGAGCATGGACCATATAAAACAATTGCAGATCTATCCACCGGAGAATGGAAAATGCGCCCTTATTGTTATTTATGAGAGTGAAGAGCCGGAACAGCTTTCCCAGAATGGACATTACTTATCTATAGATCTGGGGATTCATAATCTGATGACCTGTTATGATTCTGGAAATGGCCGGGCTTTTATCCTGGGAAGAAAATATCTTTCTTTGGAAAGATATTTTCATAAAGAGATCGCCAGAGTGCAGTCAGTATGGTATACACAACAATCGGAAAGAGGAATAAAATATCCAAAATCATCGAAACATATCCAGAGACTTTACAGGAAAAAGCAGAATGCAGTGAAGGATTATCTTCACAAAGTGACCAGATGGATCGCAGAATACTGCAGAAAAGAAGAGATCCGCTGTGTGGTTGTGGGAGACATTCGAAATATCCGGAAAGAAAAAGATATGGGACACAAGACAAACCAGAAGTTTCACAGCCTGCCGTATAATAAGTTGTATATCATGCTGGAATATAAGCTGAAACGGTATGGGATTCCATTGATAAAACAAGAAGAAAGCTATACCAGCCAGTGCAGCCCGTTATCACCAGAAGTATCAAAAAGATATGCAGAAGCATCAAACCGAAAAGAACGGGGCATGTATGTAACTGACGGAGTAAGATACAATGCAGATGCGGTAGGCGCATTTAATATCCTGCGGAAATATCTTTCCGTATCCGGAAAACAGAAGGAACTGTCCGTAACCGGACTAAAAAATC
This sequence comes from uncultured bacterium, assembly GCA_905216215.1. Taxonomy (GTDB): domain Bacteria; phylum Bacillota; class Clostridia; order Lachnospirales; family Lachnospiraceae; genus Allocoprococcus. The sequence goes on from CAJMSZ010000118.1 coordinate 1,096, forward strand.
CAGAAATAATAAAAGTAGCTGTATAGCCGAAAGGCAAGCAGTAGTGGTGTCATGGACGCACCCTGAAAAAAGGCGGTATCCCGCCAGATTTCAGATGCTCTGGTAACTCAGTTGCCGAGTAGTTCACTTGGAAAAATATGGGAAGAGGAACGATTTTGCTGTATGGTCACACGCATAATGGGAAAGAGGATGATTATTTCCAAAGATGTATCGTACAAATGAGCGAAAACGAGTGTGGGCATATTTATGACAAAATGCCACGGGCATATAATGTCGGCTGTATGAAACCGTGGATGAATTATGAGCCGAGGACGTTAAAAGAGATTTTGGAGAATGCAGGGCATAACTAGAACTTGATTAGGAATAAGGCTATGAATAAGAGAAAATCAAAAAGGAAAGAAGGGGAATCATGCGAACTGAATTTGCACGAAATTTAGATTTGGCGCAAGCAAAGATTCAGTATGATGAGCAGTGCAAAAAAGTATTAGGAGATAAGAACATTCTTTCTTGGATTATGCAGCGTACTGTCAGTGAATATGCAGGTATGAGTCGAGAAGAAATTATGGAATGCATAGAAGGAGAACCAGAAATTGGAAGTAGAAAAGTAAATCCGGGAGAGACGAATGCAACACGGATTACAGGTTTACCTAATGAAGACAAGGTAAATGAAGAAGGAGAAATATATTATGATATCCGCTTTTTTGCCTGGGTACC
>CAJMSZ010000119.1 GCA_905216215.1 uncultured bacterium
TTTTGGTATTTATCAACCAGAGCAATAAACTTCTCCGCTGATCTGCGACCTTCTTCATAACCTGATAATTCAGCTTCCATATCTGCAATTTCTGCCGACAAATCTTTCTGTTCTTTAGAATATTGTCCGTCAAGAATCGCATAACGTTCATCTGGCAGCTTGCCAAGAATATTGTCCTCATAGATTCTGCAGATCAGTTTTTCCAGTTCCTGCACACGCTTTTTTGCTTCTGCTAATCTGCTTTTCAATCTTATGATCTCACTGGACTGCTGTGAAGTCTGTGCTTTTTTTACTGTCTCCAAAAATTCTTCACGATTCAACTGTGAATACTCCGCAACAGCCTTTAAAAGTTCCTTAATCAGCTCCATAACCACATCAGCATTAATTCTGTGCTGTGTCTGGCAGAGTGTTCCAACCGGAACTTTAGAATATGCAGAACAAGTATATTGTGGTACTCGCTTGCCATTATTTACTCGATGGACATACATTTTGGAACCACAGTCTGCACAATACATCAGACCTGTCAAGGGGTGGGCTTCTCCCCATCCATCTGGATATCTTCTCACATTGCTTCGGATTCTCTGTACATTGTCAAAAGTTTCCTGATCTATAATGGCTTCCTGCGTGTTCTCAAACACCGTCCAATTATCTTCAGATACGTAATGGCTTTTCTTATCCTTGAAATGTTTTCTGGTCTTGAAGTTCACTGTATGACCAAGATACTCTCTTTTCTTCAGAATGCCTGCAACAGTAGAAGAGCCCCAGCCATAAGGATCTTTGATTTCTTCTACTCTGCCTTTCCATAATCCGGCATCTTTCTTTGCCATATGAACCGCTGGTATCTCAACCTTATCCTCTTTCAGTGCCCTGGCAATCTGATATGGTCCGTATCCATCCATTGTCATGTGAAAGATTCTCCGTACAACTACAGCTGCTTCTTCATCAACGATCCATACATTCGGATCATCCTTGTCTTTCAGATACCCATACGGTGTTGTACTTGCCACATGCTTGCCGGATTTCCCTTTCGCCTTGAAAGTGGATTTTATCTTTTTACTGGTATCCCTTGCATACCATTCATTCATGATATTTCGGAATGGAGTAAAATCATCGTCCTCCCGGAAGCTGTCTACATTCTCGTTGACTGCAATCAGGCGGACATTTTTCTGTCGCAGCAACTCCATATATTGTCCGACTTTCAGATAATCTCTTCCCATTCGGCTCATATCTTTAATCAGAATCGTTCCGACTTTCCCCGACTCTACTTCTTTCATCATGGCAAGAAAGCCTGGGCGATCAAATCTTGTACCGGAGATACCATCATCAGTAAAATGAACAAGATTGGTAAATCCATGTTCTTTTGCATATTGTTCCAGCAGTTTCTTCTGGTTTGAAATACTGTTGGATTCCCCGTTTAATTCATCATCACGACTAAGACGTTCATACAACGCTGTCATGAATCCCTGTTTCTCTGTCATAGTCAGATGCCCTCCTTCCTTTGTTTATTAAATTCCTGTTCTCATCCCATATCCGTTCCTGTACCGGGTGCTGATGTTTCCGGGACGTATTAACCAGAAAAGACACGCTGAATGCCTATTCAGTTCTGGTATCACTATGGGCAGGCTGTTTCGTTTTCAAAGTTCGTGTAAGAAGTAAAAAAGTTCTTTACACTAAACGAAATGCTCAGAGGTCTTTTTACAGCCCCCTTACTACATTTTTTTGATTTCGTGTCATCTTTTTAAAGTTCCTTACACAATCTCTGTACTGACGAAACAAAATACGGACATGTTTTGAAATT
>CAJMSZ010000120.1 GCA_905216215.1 uncultured bacterium
ATTTGGGGAATGAAATCCTAAATGACGGAATTATGCATATACCAGATTACCAATACCGTATTAAAGAATGATTTGATAATACTGGTGTTTTATGGTATTTTTACAGATATGAAGAAAGGAGACTTACATGAAATATATTTATAAAATCACGGGAAAAGTAAGTTTAATACTATATATATTTATGTTGTATCAATTCTGGCATCTATGTCAATATGGTGGCTTGAGAAGGCATATACCGATGTTGGCGTTAGGTATAATAGGATTGGTTGGCACAGTGGTTCTCTGGCTGATTTCGAAAAGGCATAATCAAGAAGTTAATTCAGGAGATAATGGAAATAAGAAACTTTTCTATACGGAAATGATACTCCTTATAGCAGCAACTTTATTCTTTGGTGGACGTATCGTTTATTCTGCAGTTCCGTATCACGGGGCACTGTCTTGGAAACTTGATGAGTGGATGCGTAAAAAAGAAGTAGAACTGGAGCATAATAATCTTTTTGAGGATGGTGTAGAAGGGATTCTGATGGATTTGGATGAAGCATTGCAACTGCCGGAAGAACTCTATATTGCAAATAAATATCAGGTGTCATTTGATGAAAACGGAACGATTCAAAGGATTTATGCATTCATATATGGAAAAAATGAGGCTGGAGAGAAAAAAACGTATCTTATTGATTATGACGCAGACAGCAGTAATGATATGACTGTTTGGATAGATGGTAATGTGAATGGAGAATATAGTGACGATATGCGTTTGTCTCCAATGATTGAAATTTTGAACAATTCAGACTGGACGAGTCAGGTAGATGCGTGGGCTGAAACATTTGAAGAGCAGCAGATTTATGAAATACTCTATATGGGGCGAAGATCTTTTAGTTCAGAGGAAGGCTTACAATATATTTCGGGAGATGCAGATGGTGATGGAACTGAAACAGGAACCGGCAATTTTACTCAGCTTAGAAGCGGTGGAGAAATCGTTGGGTTTGAAGTATCTTTGCATATTCCTGATTTAAATAGTGTCACACCTGTTCGATATATTATGGAGCCTGAGTACGTCAGTCAACAAGAATTGAAGCAGGAGAATACGATGCAGCAGGTGGAGGATGCTAAAGATACAGAAAGTTGGACTGTGGATCAAAGTGATGGAACTATGTATTTCTTTTTAGATGAAAATAATGGATGGCGTTTGGTGATAACGGATGCAGCTGCCGGAAGCAGATTTTATGTAATGGAAAAGACAATGGATGGTGGTTCTACTTGGGAATGCATAAATGATGATCCGTTCAGTGGACAATTGGGAGTTGCAGAAGGTTTAATATTTTATGATGAGAACTTTGGGGTTGCAGGAATTACAGGCGCATCCCAGTCCTATTCCCGCTTATATGTCACTCGCGATGGCGGAAGGACCTTTGAAGAAATGAAACTTCCAATGGATCTTGTTTCAGAATTACCGCAAATCGCTATCGATTGCGGATTTACGGTGGAGGATTTTGATTACCTGAATATGCCTGAAAAAGAGGACGACACATTGACGATAACGGTTACCACAGATGCAGCGGAGAAAGATGGGATTGTATTTCAGTCAACTGATTATGGAGCGACATGGGAATACAAAGGGCTTGTTCAGATAGCGAATTAAGAAAAATCGGGTAAAAGTCAGAGATTGACCTTTACCCGATTCTTTATTTCCAGATATTCATGTCAGACAAGATAGACATGGTTATTTCAGTTGCGTTGCCTCCGGTAGCATCGCTGTCTG
>CAJMSZ010000121.1 GCA_905216215.1 uncultured bacterium
TGAACGCACATCTTGCAAAGCCGTTGGATGATGAAAAAATTAAGCAGACCATAAGCGAAGAGTTGAGAAAGCAAAATGCCTGTCATGAATGATTATGAGGCAACCGCAGCAATCAGGAGCCTTCCAGATGCATGGGAAAAGCAGACAGGAAACATAGAGAGAGGATTTTGTTATGACAGAAATTAATTTATTTCCGAAGCAACCGCAGTCTGTGACTGTTTTGGTTTTTATAACCGTGCTGATCGTTCTGCTTCTTATCCTGACTGTAATGGTACATATGAGGAACAGAAAACTGAAAAGTACGTTGGAAGAACAGATGGCGGAAAGACGGCTTTTGGATAAGATATGTGCAGATTTTACGGCTGTCTATTATGTTGAATTAAATACCGGTTCCTTTGAAATTCTCCATATAAACGATGGAACCAACGTAAAAAAAATGAATCTGAAACAGGGTGATAATTTCAATTCTTCTGCTGACCAATATGCGGTTCAATATCTGTATGAGAAAGAAAGACAGGAATTTAAGGACTGGATTTCGACAGGGCATCTAAAGGAACAGCTTTCCCGGAAGGAGCGCATTACATACCATTATAGAAGTAAACCGAATCCGAACCAGCATGAATTTTTTGAGGCACAGGCAGCCAAAATATACGAGGATGAGAAACATTTTTTCGCACTGGTGGGTTTTCGGCATATTGATGATATCATGGAAAAAGAAACTACGATCCAGAATCAATTAAAGAAGGCACTGGATGAAGCACGGCTGAGTAATGAAATAATCTCAGCAATTGCTAAGAGTTACTGTTCTATCTACAGGATTGATGTGCAGAAAGATTTTTTTGAAGAGATATCAAATGACTGTGAAATACACAAACTGACAGGAAACAGAGGCAGTGCATCGGAGAAACTGTATCAGCTTTGTGATACAATGGTTGCATCTGAATACCGTTCGCTGATCCGTCCATTTCTGGATGTCTCTACACTTTCAGCAAGATTGAAGACGGAAGAATGTATTTCTACAGAATACAGAATGTGTGATGGCAGTTGGCACAGGATGCTTTTTACTGTAAAAAAACGGGATGAGTCTGGAAATGTAACCCATGTTTTATGTACAGTCCGTAGTATCAGCGATTCCAAGAGACGTGAAGAGGATCTTAACTTTGCTGCGGAAGCAGCAAAGCGGGAAGCCGAAATGAAAACAAGGTTTCTGGCAACGATGAGTCATGATATCCGTACACCACTGAACGGTATTATCGGTATGGTAAATATGGGAAATCAGTACGCAGATGATCCACAGATGCAGCAGAAGATCAGAGAAAAGGTAATAGAATCCCTGAAATATCTGGTGTCTCTGGTAAATGATGTGTTGGATATGAATAAACTACAGAGCGGGGATTTGAAGGACCAGCAGCTTTTATTTGATCTGACAGAGGTACTGCAGGAACTGAATCAGATTTATGATGAGCGGGCTGCCAAGAAAGGCATCCGGTATGAGATTGACTGGAAAAATGGTACATACAGTCACAGCGCTCTGGTTGGAAACCCGGTATATCTTGGAAGGATTCTGTCGAATATTATGGACAATGCCATAAAATTCAGTCAGTCGGGTAGTGTGCTCACGTTGGGGGTTAAGGAAGAAACTCTGGATGATGACAGAGCAAATTTCACTTTCTACTGTAAAGACCAGGGTGTGGGTATGAGTGAAGATTTTATTGCACATGCTTTTGATATGT
>CAJMSZ010000122.1 GCA_905216215.1 uncultured bacterium
AGGAGTGATTTACATGAAGAATTTACCACAAATTTCGGAAGCAGAATTTGAAGTTATGAAAATTGTATGGAAATATGCCCCCATTAACACCAATGAAATAACAGAAAAATTACTACAAACAACAAGCTGGAGTCCCAAAACTATCCAAACGCTCATTAAGCGTCTTGTGACCAAGGGTGTTCTCACTTATGAAAAACAAAGTCGTGTTTTTGTTTACACACCGTTAGTAAAAGAGTGTGAATATATTAGTCAAGAAAGTAATTCTTTCTTGAATCGCTACTATAATGGTGACATTACCTCTATGCTATCTGCATACATAGAAAACGATAAACTGTCTGAAACAGAAATTGAAACACTTCGCTCCCTTCTTTCCAAGAGTTCCAAAAAAGGAGGCGATTAACATGGCTAATTTCATGATACACTTTTTATTATGCAATGTATTTATCAGCGGTATCGTTGGAATTCTTTTGATAGCCAAATGGGTATTCAGAAACAACTTGTCCAGCCGGATGCAGTATAATCTATGGTTGCTGTTACTCGGACTTTTAGCAGTGCCTTTTATCCCCTTCCGTCTAATTAGTTTTCCGCAAATTTTCTCATGGCTCAGTAGCGTAAGAAACTCTTCCGCTTCTCATGCCGATGTTGGTGCAAATAATGTTATGGATACCGGTTTATCTGGTACTACAAATTGGATGAATGACTTTGCCCTTTCTGTAAATAAAGACACGCCATCCGTTACCGGATATATTTTATTAGGTATATGGATTGTGGGAATGCTTGCGATGATGATATTGGTAATCAAATCTTCTCTTCGTTTACGCATAATAAAGAGATCTGCGCTCCCCCTTCAGAACCCAGAGGTTCGCAGACTGTATAACAAATGCTTGAATGAGATGAAAATAACAAGGAATATTCCTGTGTACAGTACCGCTTTTTTGAAATCACCTATTATCGTAGGATTTTTGAAGCCATGTATTTATCTGCCAATTCATTTAATCTCAGATTATCATGAATCTGATATGAGATATATGCTATTGCATGAACTGCAACACTACAGACATAAGGATGCCATTGCCAATTATCTTATGAACTTTGCCGGAGTGCTTTATTGGTTTAACCCCTTTGTCTGGTTTGCGCTAAGAGAAATGCGTAATGACAGAGAAGTTGCCTGTGACACTTCTGTTCTAAAAATGCTGGAAGAAGACGATTATGAGAATTATGGAAATACGCTGATTAACTTTATAGAAAAGGTCTCCATTTCTCCTTTTCCGTTTGCTGCCAGCCTTAGCGGAAACATGAAACAAATAAAGCGTCGCATTATCAACATCGCTTCTTATGAGAAACCAACGTTTTACAAGAAGTTAAAAGGCATGACTGCTTTTATACTGACCACAGTTCTAATAATGGGACTTACACCTTTTATTTCTACATATGCAGCGGACGAAAGTCACTACCAATGGAAATCTTCCTCAGAAAATATTTCATATGTAGATTTTTCTAAATACTTTGGAAAATACGAAGGAAGCTTTGTTTTATACGATCTGGGAAATGATGCCTGGAGCATACATGATATAGAACATGCTACGCTACGAGTTGCGCCGGATTCCACTTACAAGATATATGATGCTTTATTTGGATTGGAAGAAGGTGTCATTACACCAGAAGATTCCTTTATTGCATGGAATGGAGAAAGCTATCCGTTTGAAGCATGGAACGCTGATCAGACCTT
>CAJMSZ010000123.1 GCA_905216215.1 uncultured bacterium
GATTGAAAGAATTCCATTGCGTCGTCTTGGACAGCCAGAAGATATTGCCAATGCATTTGTGTTTCTTGCTTCAGATGAAGCGAGTTATATTACAGGTGTTATACTAAGTGTAGATGGTATGGCAAGAAGTTAAGGCGATGTGGTATGGTGATGTCATCACAGAAAAGAAATAAAATTCAGATTATAATAAAGCCACAAAGAAATGATAGGGAGGATTATAAAATGACTGCAATTAATATCAATAAAAATAATTTCCAGAATGAAGTAATGAATTCTGATAAACCTGTCCTTTTGGATTTTTGGGCGCCTTGGTGTGCTCCTTGTCGTATGGTGGTTCCTATCATAGAGGAGATTGCAGGTGAACGTCCTGATATCAGAGTTGGTAAAATCAATGTGGATGAGCAGCCTGAACTGGCAAGTGAATTTAGTATTATGAGTATCCCAACTTTGGTGGTTATGAAGAATGGGAAGATTGTACAACAGGTTTCAGGTGCGAGACCTAAGAATGCAATTTTAGAAATGCTTTAAGGAGGTGCGCTAATGGGATTTTTTGATTTCCTTAAACAGGCGAATATTAATCAAGGGATAGAGGAATATAAAAGGACTGCTGGTGCAGTTCTGCTGGATGTACGTACTCCGCAGGAATATCAGGAAGGGCATATACCAGAAAGTAAAAATGTACCGTTACAACAACTTAACAATGTTGTTTCAGTAGCGAAAAATACAGAAATTCCACTGTTTGTATACTGTTATTCCGGAGTCCGAAGCCGTCAAGCAACAGGGTTGTTGCAACAAATGGGATATTCTAAAGTAAATAATATCGGTGGCATTGCTACTTATTCAGGAAAGGTGAAAAAATAAGATGAAGGTAATAATTGTAGGAGGTGTAGCTGGAGGAGCTACAGCTGCAGCAAGAATACGAAGACTGGATGAACATGCAGAAATTACTGTGTTTGAAAGATCCGGATACATATCCTATGCGAATTGTGGGCTTCCATATTATATTGGAGACGTGATCACAGATCCGGAAGAACTTACACTACAGACACCAGAGAGTTTTTTTAAACGCTTCCGTATTAACATGAAAATTCATCATGAAGTTATCTCCATACATCCGGATCGTAAAACGGTTTCAGTGAAAAATTTGGAGAATGGTGAGATATTTGAAGAAAACTATGATAAGCTGATCCTTTCTCCAGGTGCAAAGCCAACACAGCCGAGACTTCCTGGAGTAGGTATTGATAAGCTTTTTACACTTCGTACAGTAGAAGATACTTTTCGGATTAAGGAATATATTAATAAGAATCATCCAAAATCTGTAGTGTTGGCTGGTGGCGGTTTTATTGGCTTAGAGTTGGCAGAAAATTTGAGAGAGCTTGGCATGGATGTTACAATCGTCCAGCGGCCTAAGCAGCTGATGAATCCATTTGACCCGGATATGGCATCCATGATCCATAATGAAATGAGAAAGCATGGAATAAAACAGGTATTGGGCTATACAGTAGAAGGATTTAAAGAAAAAGACAATGGAGTGGAGGTCTTATTGAAAGATAATCCATCACTTCAGGCTGATATGGTAGTGCTGGCAATCGGAGTTACACCAGACACAGCATTAGCAAAAGAAGCTGGTCTGAAACTTGGCATCAAAGAAAGTATTGTAGTGAATGACAGAATGGAAACCTCTGTACCGGATATTTATGCT
>CAJMSZ010000124.1 GCA_905216215.1 uncultured bacterium
CTGGCAGGCGCTATATCAGGATATCTGGGATATCGGTTCATCCAGGCCATTTTTTTACAGAATAAAACAAGAAGGGGGAGGACCATGTCCGAAGTAAAGAATAAGAAAAAGAAATCCAGTATGATTCAGGTCAGTATTGGTGTTCTGGCAGTTATTCTGGCTATCCTTATTATTATAATGATGAGAATTGTTTCTGATATTCAGGGAACGGCCCGTATTGTAAATTATACTGGTTTAGTCCGTGGAGAGACACAGAGGATCATCAAGCTGGAGGTTGCCGGGGAACAGGACGATGCAATGATCCAGGAGGTAAGGTCTTTCATTGATGGTCTGCGCAATGGAAATACGAAACTGAATCTGGTATATCTGAATGATACGGATTTTCAGAATAAAATGCAGGAACTGGACGAGGGATTTTCTGATCTGTATAAAGAAATCTGTTTGGGGCGGTCTGAAGGATATGAAAAAACAGATATTATATCCAGAAGTGAGGACTTCTTTGTAATCTGTGATGAAGCAACAGGTCTGGCCGAAAAATATTCGCAGAAAAAAGCCACATCCTTATCATTGCTTGAAAAATATATCACAGCAGATATTGTTGTATTGATGCTGTTGATCGGATATGAGTTTATCAAAGCAATACAATATGCTGCAATGAACCGTTTGCTGCAGCGAAAGGTATATCTGGATGATGCGACGGGACTTCCGAACAAAAATAAATGTGAAGAATTGCTGAATGAGGAAGAACCGGATGTAGATATCGGTGTCTGCAGTTTTGATCTTAATAATCTCCGGCGTATTAATGACAGCAGAGGACATGAAGCCGGTGATGCCTATATCCGTAGATTTGCTATCTGCCTGCGGGCTTCCATACCAGCAGAGCAATTTGTGGGAAGAGCAGGTGGAGATGAGTTTCTTGTAGTTACCCATGGACTGGACAGGGAACAGATGACACAGTGCCTTGAAAAGGTGCGCAGAGATATGGCAGAGGAATCCAGAGTGTATCCGGATACTCAGCTAAGCTATGCGGTAGGTTTTGCACTGGCCTGTGATTTTCCCGGAAGTACAATGAGGGAGCTGTTTAACTGCGCAGACAAAAACATGTATATCAATAAGAATCATGTAAAAAGGGAAGAGGCTGCAGCAGAAAAGAATCAGGGATATCAGCTGTTAAAGCTGCTTAATCAGCACGGCAGTAATTTCTCAGACTGTCTGTATTGTGATGCCAGGATGGATACCTATCGGGCGATTCGTTCCAGTGAAAATTTTTTCCTGGCCTCTGATGGTGCATATTCCGGTGCAGTGGAACAGATCATAGAGGAACAGATTGAAAAGTCCTGTCAGGCAGATATTCGCGAAGGGCTGCAGATTTCGGAACTTCAAAAGAAAATGCATACGAAGAAAGATGTGCTGGAATATGAGTATAATATCGGGAAACAGGGGGCATATAACCGCCTGACACTGATTCCTGTGGACTGGGATGAGGACAAAAAGCTGCATCATTTTCTCCTGGCATTTGAAACCATCCGAAAGACTTCTGAAGGTCAGACAGGGGCAAAAGAGCAGCTGCAGCTTTATTATGAACAGCTGAAACAGTCTATCCTGGAAAATGACAGCTATGTGGATGCGCTTCTGGAATTGTCAGATGTGATCTATACAGTAAATCTGACAAAGGATGTTCTGGAAAGAAGGAT
>CAJMSZ010000125.1 GCA_905216215.1 uncultured bacterium
GTATACATCGTCCACCCATTATTGGAATAAGTCGCCACCATCTCCCCGTTTTTATCGTAAAACTCTATGTAATCGCTGTTGCCTGACGGCAGTTTCTGATATTTCACTTTCCCTTCAAGCAGTGTTGCCACAAAATCTATTGGCTTCAGCACATTCTGTCTGTTCCTTGAAATAGCTTTCAGCCCGGAAGTAATAATCCCTTTTCTGTCCGGGGACACTTCCGATGTGTAGCTTTTCATCAGCCTATTAAATCCTTCGGATTTGTTTTGGAACTGCCCTTTTTCAAAATCCTCATAAGCTTGTTCCCTGATCTGCTTCCGGTATTCTTTATCACTGACACCGCTTTTCTTTTTAGAGAAAATATATTTGTCATTGAAGTCCGGCAGATGGATGCCGCCTATACTGCCTGTTCCAGAAAAGAACCTTTGTTGTAATGAACCATTGGACGAATTAACTTGCATTATACCACCCTCTCCTGTAAATTTCCTAGTCTATTCAATATTTGATACATCTGGCTATTGCCAAACATATAACTTTGCAAAACAAGCGGTCTCTCTGCCCGTCTGTTTTCTCGGTACAGCTTCATATAGGCATCCTTAGCCTGATAAAAGCTGTCCTCCAATTCTTCCATCTCCTCTGTTGGCATTTCAGGAATATTCCCCTGAATGACCTGCCCCTGGGCTGTTATTCTGGCACAGGATTTCTGCCATGCCACTTCCTGCTCAAATTGTATATCCAGCCACTCTATCTCATCTTCTTTTGTCAGCGGCGTCCCATCTACCTTATAATACTGTTCATTTTCATAGCGCTGTTCAATTTCAGAATACAGCCTTGCATAACTCAGCCCACAAGCATTCACAACATCCGAATAGCCATACTGCCCTTTTTCTTCCCTGATTTCCTTTAATATTCCAGCTCTCATATCGCTGAGTGATGCCGCCGACTGCACCACTGTATGCTTAATTTTATCCATTAAGATTTCCCTGTTTTTCGATAATTGGGAAACTTCTAAGGAATCCCTATGAAATACTTTCTGGTATTCACTTTGACTTCCCTGAGATTTCAAACATTCTCTATTAGGTTTAAAGCCATCCTGCAAATGTACAGGATAATTGGAAATACTAATTGACATACATTTTTCTCCTCGTATGATTGACCATTTACTAATCCTGCCATTTTAGACAGTCCACTGCAAAGTTGTTTTTATGTAACTGCATGCTCGAGCAGGTAAGCGTACCGCCCCTTGCCAGGGTAAACTTCTTTTCAGCAAGATTGCTGTTTCTCCCCTCCGTTGCTCCCCTGCAGATATCCGTCCGGCTTGTTGATAAGCGAAGTCAGATCAATCGTCCTCCCAAAGCAGTCCACGCCTTCAGCTTTATTACTCTTTCAGTAATAATCATTGAAAACTTTTTCATTTTCCTTGATAACTTTATTGAAATTCTGCTTCGCGGCAAATTTCTTCGGATTCCAATGGATTACTTGGTTTGATAATGATACACCATTCATTACACTATACCTCACTGCCTGTCGCGGTTTCCGTCATAACATTTGCGTCATAAGCATTGGAAGCCATCGCCATCTGCCTCTTACTGCTCCATGCCTTTGTCAGCCTGCTCCTCTCCAATTCCTGCTTTGCAATCTTTTCTTCCAACGC
>CAJMSZ010000126.1 GCA_905216215.1 uncultured bacterium
AACAGTAAAGCCGAAGGTCACATTTGCAACAGTCTCCACCAGATTCTTTGCAGTGTTGGCTGACGGCTTTGTTAAATTGTAATGCGTCCATTGTTTTCACCTCCATGTTAAGAGCTTTCTTTCTGTGCCTTATCAGAATCATCTGGCTTATTCTCAGAAAAACTTTCCGCCTTACCGAGAATATATCCTTTGTCAAACTCTGACATATTAGGAATCGCGTCTTTCAGCTTTTCAATGATTCTTTTTTCTTTTTCAGACATATACTCACCTCTTTTCTTGTGATATACTCCCAGTAGATGGGAGGTGATTAAAATAAATCAAATTATTTCAATTTTAAAATCGGCTAAAGGAATCATTACGTTTGAAAATGTTTCTTTTATCCTTGGGTTAATAGGGTCTGCTGGAACTGCTTGGCAATTATTTCAATCACGGCGTAATCTTCATTTAAGCTTGCCTTATTTTGGATATAGCCCAGAAAAGCAACTGGCTTTGGCTTATATCCAGTTTGACAATCTCTCAAATTCCGTAATATCAATTACAGATGTCTCCATTGTTATTAACGGAATTACATATCCATGCAATAAGTTGCCAACTATCGTTGCTTCTTCAGACCGGAAAATCGGTGGAAAAACCGTTTCTTCCGACAGCTTGTACAACATGTCTCTTCCGGTTTGTTTGTCTGGATATGGTGGAAGCAGCGGCTACTTTGTGTTTCAGATTCCATTAGAATCTGCTCCATCTGACTCCACACACCGGACATTTTTAATTTCGACCAGTCGTGGCTCGTCATTTCGAGTTGAACTGAAACCTGACCGAGAATATTTTCACTGACGGTGCAGTCTAACATTTTTCTTCACCTCCTTTGTTCTTTATCCCTCAATGCGATTGCGTAACCCAAAGTCATCCGTAAATCATCCTCATTGAGGGCTAACAGAGAGGAGATACCATCTTGTAGGAAATCATATTCAGATTCTTCCGTGTTTTTTGATTTGCTTTTCTCCTCTGCTACGCCGAGCATGTATCCGAGGTCAAAATCATCAACATATTTAAGTAGCGGAATCAATTTGAGTATGACTTTCTGTTTTTCGCTGATAGTAAGTGACTTTCTAGGTATTGGTTTTACAGATTCTACATTTTTTCGTTCATCTGCTCTTTTCTTTAATTCAGATATGGCAATATCAAAAGGAACATTAAAATATTCTCTTCCTTGCGCCTCTGGAACCCTATCTTCATCAAATAACATGTGCATTTCACGTTCTAATTTAAAAGCGTCTTCTATCTCGTCTGTTGAAAAGATTTGATTTACTTTGTATGGAATCTGTGTTGACCTCTGTTCAACATTTCCAGAGACACCGATTTTTACAAAATCGCCACAATCCATGACATATACTTTACGTTTCAACTATACGCTCCCTTCTTTTATAATTCAATTTAATTGAAGTTATTCGGTACAAAAATAAAGTCCATAGGAATTCCAGAAAGCTCACTCATTTTTCTAAGCTGCGATAATGTCGGCTCTGTTTTTCCTTTTTCCCAATTAACTACAGTTGCATTGGAAA